>JBMUAP010000352.1:0-4156 GCA_049454155.1 Blastocatellia bacterium | reverse complement strand
GCGAGGAGTCGCTCGGCGTCTGGATCGCCGTGGGCGAGCAGACCGGCGAGGAGCCTCCAGCGGTCGAAGGGTCGAATCTCGATGCCGGGGGGCGGTTGTCGACCACCGAGGAGGGCTTTCAATCGCTCCCGGCCAGCCGTCGATCTGGTGAGCGACCGGAACGAGCGGAAGTAGAGGATCCGTGCATTGACCGTTGGCGCGTTCATCATCCCGGCGGCCCATTGTGCCTCGATGCGGTTGAGCCACCTCGTCTGCTGCGCGGGGGAGAGGTACCGTTGCCATGCGCGGCCAACCCGCTCGATCAGGCTCTCGAGGAGGTCCTCGTCCGATTCCTGGGGGGCCGCCCGCAAGGCGAGTCGGAGATACTCTTCCGGGGCCATCTCCGCCTCCCGCACCGCTTCCCAGAGTGCTCCCCAGAGAAGGGTTCGCAGAAATGGATCCCCGATCGTCGGCAGGTCTTCCGTCACCGCCACCCGGCTCTTCGCGTCGAGCAGAAAGAGCCCGTATCCGTAATCTCCTTCATTGGCGAAGAGGAAGCGGGGAGAAGAGGGACACTCCTCCCCTCTGACGACGGCTTGGCGTTCTGACAGTCGCAGGCGACGCCGATGTTGGATCCCATCCGGCGTGACGATCAGCAGCTGGGTCTCGATCGGCCACTGACGCCCCTCTCCCAGCGGGTCGGCTTGGCGGACGACCACATCGGAGAGCGTTCCCTCCTCGCACTTCCACTCGACCTCGATTCGCGGCATCCCCCGCTCCCGGATCCAGGCCTGCGCCCAATGGGTGAGGGACTCTTCTGAACCCTCTTCGAAGCACCGGATGAGATCTTCCCAAGTGGCGTTGGCATAGGCATGCCGCTCGACAAATCGTCGTACTCCCTGGCGGAAAGGCTCCTCGCCAAGGCGGTAGCAGAGGGCCCGGAGGAGGCCGGGGGCCTTCTGGTAGACGATTGCGCCATAGGCCGATTTCGCGTCCTTGAGGTTGTCGATCTGTTGAAAGATGGGCGTCGTTCCGGGGCTGCCGTCGATGGTGTAGGCGGCCGGCTTGTGGGTCAGGTAGAACCGTTTCCAGATCTGCGCGGCGGGTAACCCGAGCGGCTGGAGTTCCGCCATGGTCCGGTAGGCCATGTAGTTGGCGAAGCCCTCCTTGAGCCAGAGATCGTCGAACCAGCGCATGGTGACGAGGTCCCCGAACCACTGATGAACCAGCTCGTGGAGCACCAGCGCCGCCCGATTGAGGAGGTCCCCCTGGGTCGGCGTCGACCGGAAGAGAATGGCATCTTCGCGGAGGAAGGTCGCTCCCGCGTGCTCCATTCCACCGTAGGGAAAGCCCGGCAGCAGGACTTGGTCGTATTTGGAGAACGGGAAGCGGTGTCCAAAGTAATTGGCCAAGTAACCCATTCCTCCGACGGTCAGTTCGCGCAGCGTTGGCCACTCTTGGCGTGCCCGCGCGGCCTGGGACCCACGGACGTGCAAGCGGAGCGGAAAGGGACTCCCACCTTCGCCGAGCGTGACAAAAGGACCGGCCGCAAAGGCGAAGAGGTAGCTGCTGATCGGTTCCGTCTCGGCAAAGCGGTGGCGACCGGGCGGATCTCCCTCGACCGCATCGGTTCGCGCTCCATTGGCGATCACCGACCAGTCTTCCGGTCCGTCGATGATCAGGGTGAACCGTCCCTTCAGATCTGGCTGGTCGAAGCAGGGGAAGAGCAGGCTGGCGTCCATGGGAACGAGCAAGGAGTAGACATAGACGCTTCCATCCTCGCGATCTTGATAGCGGAGCAGGGGGCGCCCGGCTGCCGCCATCCGCGTGCGGAATCCCAACCGGATCCGATTCCGCCCAGTTGTCAAATGGGAGGCGTCGACGAAGAGGTGCCCATTGAGTTGGCGGAGCGGTCCCACCTCCCGTCCATTGACGAGTGGGGGGCCAAGAAGGGTCCCCTCGATCGGGTTCCCTTTTCCATCCAGATCGCGGAAATCGAGGAGCAGCGGGGCGAGGGGGGCTTCGCGCAGGTCAAATCGAAGTTCGACCTCGCCATCGACCGAGAGGTCCTGCTTCCCTTTCCCGAGTCGCAGCGAGATGGTATAGGCGAGGTTCTCGATCAAGGTGGCCCGGTACTGGGCCAATTCGCGGGAGACCCCGTAGGCCAGCCGTTCAGCGGGTAGACCATCGATCTCTTCCATCGTTCCTCCTCCCATCTTGTCTGGCCTCTCCTTCGGGGTCGGCAGGGGACGGTCTCTTCTCCATGATCACCTCTTGACGGGCTTGGTTGCCCGCCTGGTCTTCGGCCAAGATTCGCAATCGGTAGATGCCAGGGGCCCACGCGTCTGTCTCCAGAAAGGCCTCGCGGGCCAATCCGTGACGGACTTGATTGGTCACAATATAGTCGAAGATGGTGCGACCGGAATAGCCCGCTTGGCTCCCTTCGGCATAGGCTATCCCGACCGCTTCTGGGTCGTCGGGAAGGCGATCGAAGAGGAGGTTGAAGACGGGGGAGGGCTGGGACCCAAGCGGGGTACCATTGGCGTGGACGACTTGGTAGCCGAGCCGGTAGAGGCCCAGTCGGCGGTCGCGTCGGGTCCCATCGACCTGGTCATAGGCGCGGACGACGATGCGCAAGCGGCGCGGGACGGCGATCGGCTCTCTGCGGGGAGTACGCCGCGACTGGTCGTGAAGGGGAGTCGAGGTCTCGTCGGTCAAGCGAATCCGCTCGATGACGGGTGGGGTGGTGTCTCTCAACCCGGGAAGGGGGACGACCAGCAGCGCATTGAGCTCCGCCCCGGACGGCCCCGCGTTGAGATGGAGATGGCTCGCCCGATTGAGCGTCCCGATCGGTTGGCCGGCTGCAATGACCGTCCCCCGCCGGAGGCGGATCGCCCGGACCCGCCCCTTCTCGTCGCGATCGAACCGCCACGCCCCGCCCCTTCCCCCATCGAGGGGACGGTCAGCGGCGTCCCTCCCTACCCGCAGATGGATGTATTCGAAGAGGGGCAGCCGGACACGCTCACTGGTCTCCCCGACGCCAATGACGGCGAGCGGCCGCGCGACCCGCTCCGTGACCAGGGCGTGGACGGTCTCTCCGATCGGTCCTGGGATGTCGAGGCCAGCGTGGAACCACGCCTCCCGGTCCGTGCTCTGCTCCCCCCGGATCTCGCCAAGGACGCCCGCGATATCGCGTGGAGCCTCCGGTGGGTGGTAGGGCCAGCGCGGGGCCACCTGTTGCCGCAGTTCGCTCGCCTCAAGCCGCGCCTGCCCGGAGTCGAGTTCCTTGCCCCGTGGGTCCCCTTCCGGGGTGATTACCCGGATCAGTCCATTTCCCATATCGGCGACGACGAACCGTCCGGGGCCAAGTCTTGCCAGCCCGGCCGGTTGATTGAACCGGGCTTGGTCGAGCCGTCCCTCCGTCCGGCCGGGCCGCCCGGCGAGCCCGGCGATCGTCTCGACCCGGGGACTTTCACCCAGGTGGAGGCGACGAATCGTTGCGCCGGCGTGGTCGGCCACCCAGACACTCCCATCCCGATCCGCCGTCAGCCCGATCGGCTCGGCGAATGACGCGCTGGCCAGCGGCCCATCAAGCACGACCCCTTCTCCCGATCCCGCGAGGACCTCGACCTGCCCGTCGGCAGTCCGGCGCAGGATCCGGTGCTGACCCGTGTCCGCGATCAGCAGGGAACCGCTCCAGCGCCGATCCTCTCCTGCCCCCCCCAACGTTGACCCGAGCGGGAGAACGGCACACGGTGTGTCGAGCAGCCCTCCGTCTCCTCGCACCAGTGTCCGAACCTGCCCGTCCGTATCCAATACCCGAATCCGGTTGTTGTAGGTGTCGGCGACGTAGATCGTTCCGTCCTCTCCGACCGCCACCCCGACAGGTCCGTTGAAAGTGGCCTCTCCCCAGCTCCCATCGGCCTCTCCCCAGGTACCGGGTCGCCCCGCCAGGGTCTTCCACGCCCCCGTCGTCGGGTCGACGCTGATGATCGTGTGCGCGCCCGTGTGGGCGACGATCAACCGCCCCCCCTTCGCGTCGACGGCGATTCCGGAGGGCGTCTCCAGCCCGGAACTGAGCCGAACGGATGGTCCGTCGGGAGGCACCCGGTAGATCGCCCCCGACACGCTCTCGGAGTAAAAGACGGCGCCCTCCCCGTCGACGGCGCAGCCGAAT
>JBMUAP010000351.1:0-4174 GCA_049454155.1 Blastocatellia bacterium | reverse complement strand
TGCTCGATGTACCCTCCCCCAAAATTGGCGTTGCTGGCGGCGACACGGTCGTAGATCTGCCGGAGTGTCAGGCCGTATTTGCGGAGCTGGGCCGGCTCGACGAGGATGTGAAACTGACGGGTCAGCCCTCCCCAGGTATTGACCTCGCTGACGCCGGGAACCGCGCGGAGCTGCAATTTGAGAAACCAATCGTGGATCGTTTTCAGATCGAGAAGGCGCGTCCGTTGCTCTTCTGGAGAAGAGAAAGGGCGGTCATCTTCCAGCGTGTACTGGTAGACCTCTCCGAAAGCAGTCGCGATCGGACCTAGTCCTGGATCGAGTCCGGCGGGAATGCGCCCTTTCGCTTCATTGAGCCGCTCATTGATCAGCTGGCGGGCCAAGTAGATCTCGACCTGATCCTCAAAGACGACCGTGATCAACGAGAGTCCAAACTTGGAGATCGAGCGGACCTCGAGGGTCCGCGGAATTCCCAACATCGCCCCTTCGATCGGGAAGGTGACTTGGGCTTCGACCTCGCTCGCCGCCATTCCTGGAGCCTCGGTAATGATCGTCACCTGATTGTTGGTCAGGTCTGGAAAGGCGTCGATCGGAATCGTCACCAGCGAATACCCGCCAAGCGCGATCACCCCGAGGACGATCACCAGCGTAATCAATCGTTGCCGCAAGGAGAAGGAGATGAGCTGATCGATCATACCAACCACCGTTCCTGCTTGGCGGGATGCCCGCCAAGCCATCCACACCCCGTTACTCGTCCTCTTCAAGGAGGCTCTTGAGCAGCTCGGACTTAAGCAGAAAACTTCCCTTAGTCACGACACGGTCGCCCAGCGCCACTCCTTCGAGGGCTTCGACCTGACCGTCTTCGGTGCGCCCCGTCCGCACGGAGCGTCGCTGGTACCGGTTTTGACCCAGCGCAACGAAGACGGTTGCCGTGCCGTCGACCTCCTGCAACGCGGCTGCCGGAATGGTCAGGACCCGGGCTCGCGTCCCTGACTGCACCCGCGCCGTGACATACATCTCCGGTTTGAGTCGACCCGTGCGGTTTTCGACCAGTCCGCGAATCGCCAGCCGCCGCGTCTCGGGATTGAGCTGCTCCCCCAACCGCAGGATCTTGCCCGGAAAGGTCTCCCCGGGGTAGGCCGCGACGGAGAGGGCCAAGGGCGCCCCCACCCGCAGGGCGGGCAGGGACTGCTCCTCCACCTCGACGTGGACCCAGAGCGTCCCCAGATCGCTGAGGGTGAAGAGGGGATCTCCCAGCTTGAGGCTGGTGCCAGGAGTCACCAATCGTTCGAGCAGAATTCCTTCGCGGGGGGCTCGCACGAGCACTGGAGCCTCATAGTCCAGCTTCTCCTCATCCAATCCAAGCAGCTCGATGTGGCCACGGGCCCGCTCCAGCTCAGCTTCGGCGTGCGTCACCTCCTCGCGCGCCGAGGCCTCCTCCACCCGAATCCGGTCGCGTTCATAGAGGGAGAGCGCGCGGGCTTCCAGCAGCCGCTCGGCCCGCTCGAGGCTGGCCTTGGCAAAGGCGGCCTCTGTCCGCTTGCGAGCGAGCATCGCGCGCGCTTGGGCAAGGTTGGCCCCCGCGTCGTGCACCTCGTGGGTGTGAATCCGGGCCAGGACTTGGCCCCCCTTAATCCGGTCTCCCAGTTGCGCGAGAACCTCGAGAACTCGCCCCTCGACGTAGGCGCCAACTCGAACTGTTCGATCCTCGTTGAGGACGAGCCGCCCGGTTGCCTCGATCGTCTCGGCCATCTCGCGCTGCGTGACCGCCTCGACTTGGATCCCAGCGTAGGCAGCGGCATCATCGGCCAGCGTCAAGATGGCCCCCCGCAGATCTTCCAGAGACTTGGCCGCGTCGCTCGCCGGACTGGCCGCTGGACGGTCCGGGGGAGTCCGGTCTGAGGGGCCCTCCGGCGCCTTGTTACACCCACTCAGCAAGAGCACGATCCCCAGCCAGGCCAATCGCCCACCACAGTTGCCGCTCCTCCCCATCATCGCAGCTCCTTCCTCCCGACGACCAATGCCAATTCCGCCAGTGCCATCTGCAGATCGAGCCGCGTCCGCTGGTAGAGTCGACGGACTTCATTCCGGGCACGTTGCGCTTCAAGCAGCTTGTAGAGATCGGCCGCTCCCTCCCGATAGGCGGTCAACGCGATCGTGCGCGACTCATCGGCCTGCCGAAGCAGATCCTGATCCATCTCCCGCTGCCGCTCTTCGAGTCGCTTCACCGCTCGCTGGCCGGCTTCGACCTCTGCCTCGATGAAGCGGGTCTGGGCCAACAGCTCATACTCCGTGGCGCTGACCGCTGCAGCCGCGCGCCCAATCTCTCCCTGATTGCGTTGGAAGAATGGGAGCGGAACGCTGACATAGCCAATCAGGGTATTGAAGATCCCCGTCCGTTTATACCCAGCCGAAAACTCCCAGTCAGGGCGTGCGTTCGCCTGCTGCAGTCGCAGGTGGGATCGCTCCATCTCAAGCCGCGTCCGCAATTGGGAAAGCTCGATCCGCTGGGCAGTCGATTCGCGCTTGAGATCTTCGAGAGGAAGAGAGAGCAGCGGAGAGCCCTCGAGCGAGGGCTCCCGTAAGCGAAAATCGAGGCGCAGGCTCGGCTCGCCAATGGCCTGCAACAACCCCAGTCGCGCCTGATCATAGCCCTGCTCCTCCAGCAAGATCTGCTGTCGGAGCGTCTGCTCCTCGAGGCGGACCCGAATCAACTCCCACTCCGCCAGATAGCCCTCCTCGAACCGGGTCTTGGTCCAAGCGACCAGCTCGGCGAGATCCCGTTGGTTCTCCCGCTCGATCTCGAGCATCCGCTGGGCCTCCAACGCCAGACGGTAGCGCCGTGTCACCTCGCGCCAGACCTGCCGACGAACCAGCTCAACCTCGCGCTCGGCCACCTCCACTCCACGCGCGGCGACTTCCCGCCTCCGCCCCTGTTTCCCGCCTGTCTCCCAACGCTGCGTCCCGAAGACAAAGAACTCAATATCATTCTGGAAGAGAAAGGGGGGCCGCTGCCACGCGCGCCAGTTCTCCGTCTGAATCGTCAAAGTTGGATTGGGCCGCACTCCCGCGTACAGACTGATCTCCGCCGCCCCCTCCACCCGACGCTGCGCCGCCGCCAGCAACGGATGGCCCTCTCCTGCCCGTACCCAGCACTCCTCCAGCGTCAAGACCCGCTCTTCTGTCTGCCCCCAGGCCCCCCCTGCCATCAGACAGACGAACCAGAGCACTCCCACCAGCCCGCTCCTCCTCACCCACTCTGTTCCCATACGCTTCATTCCTGTCGCTCCTCCTACGCCACCGCCACTCCTCGTAAGGTACCCAATCTTGCCGCCGAGCGCATCCCTTTCCCAGCTGGGCAAGAAATCTTAAACGATATTGCATTTCAATTTCGGAGTGGCGGATCAAGACGGCTCCGGGGGAACCTTCAGACCAGTCGGCGGTCACGGATTTGGAAGTACTGGTGGATGAGCGAGGGGGCGAGTCGAGTGGTCGGGAGATCGAGGGCGAGTGCGCCACGTTCGGCAATGCGGGCCAAGGCTTCACGGCGATGCTGGAGGAGGTCCTCGGCGACGCTCTGTTGGTAGACCTCCTCGACGGACGTCGGGGAGAGATCGATGAGATGAGAAAGATCGAGATCGCCGATGGTGACGACGAGGGGGAGGTGGCGCGGCAGGAGGGAGGCTGTGGCAGTGAGGAGTTGCGCGGAGGCGACCTCATCGACCACATCGGTCAGGAGCAGAACGAGCGACCGTCGTGGATTGACCTGGGAGAGATGGGCGCAGGCACGCTCGTGGGAGGGCTCAACCAAGCGGGCCTCGACCTGGTAGAGGGCTTCGAGCAGCTTCTGAAAGTGGGCGGGTCCCCGCTGCGGGGGGAGCCAAGAGCGAACCTCCTGGTCAAAGATCAGCAGACCCAGTTGGTCCCCCGCGGCGAGGACGATCCGGGAAAGACTGAGCGCCGCATTGATCGCGTGATCCAGCTTGGTCAAGTGATCGATCCGCGAAGTCATCAAACGTCCCGCGTCAAGCAGGAGGACGACCCGCTGGTGGTGCTCAAATCGATACTGTCGCGTCACGAGACGTCCCCGTCGCGCAGTGGGGAGCCAAGCGATGTCGCGAAGATCATCTCCCGGAAGATAGTCGCGCAGGCTCTCAAAGTCGCGTCCCTGGCCGCG
>JBMUAP010000350.1:0-4174 GCA_049454155.1 Blastocatellia bacterium | reverse complement strand
GGACGGATCCATTCCCCCGTACGGTTGCGCGACGTAGATGACCGGCAGGTTGAGATTCGGGAAGAGGTCGACCGGCATCCGCCGCACTGCCAGGCTTGCCCCCAGGCAGAGGGCGAGGACCACTACCAGGAGGGTGACCGGATATCGCAGCCCAAGAATGATCAGGTTCATCGGGTGCCTCCGTTGGGCGAGAGGAGGATCGACAAATCCCCCCGGGCGCGTGATTCCGCGATGCGGGCCCGCCAGCGTGAAAGCTGGGCGAGGGCGGCGTCGACCTCCGCCTGGGCCACGAGCCGCATCGCCTCGGCCACTTCACTGACCGTTCCCAGCTCGGCCTCGTAGCGCTTCCGGACGCGGAGTTCTGTCTCCCGGGCCGCGCTCAATTGGCGGGGGGCGAGCGCCCGGTAGGCCTCGGCCGAGGTGTGGAGCGCTCGTGCCCGGGCCTCGTCCGCCAAGAGTGACTGCTGGGCCGCGGCGACGCGGGCCTCTTCGGCGGCACGCACCCGCTCCTCTTCCCGTCGCGCCACCCGCCAGCGAAACAGGTCGGTCGGCGCAAAACTGATCAGTAATCCCGTTGCCCAGTTTGGCGTGTCTGGAAAGAAGCCCCGCGTCCCGAGGATGCGCCCATCGATCCGCGCTCCCGTTCCGCGTGCGAAGAGCGCGGTCTGCCACTGGAAGCGCGGTCGGAACGACCGTTCCAACAACTCTTGCCGCGCCAGGGAGATCGCTGCCGACGATTGTCGCAGCAGCAGCAGCGGGTGGACTTGGCTCCTCCCGGTCTCTCCCTCTCTTGGCGATCCCCCCGACCGATCCGCTGCGAGTTCGGCGACGTCGATCCGAACCGCCTCTCCGGCGAGTCCGATTGAGGCCGAGAGGGTCACCAGCGCCAACTCCGCCCGCTCCCGCGCGTCGATCAAGCGGTTGCGGGCCGTTGCCAGCTCGACCTCGACCCGCGACCCATCCGCCCCTGGTCGCAGCTCGTTGCTGACCAGCGTCTGGACCACTTGGGCGAACGTCTCCATCCGCGCGACGTTGGCCTCAGCGGCCCGTACGACCTCGGCCGCCGCTGCCGCTCGCAGAAATGCGTCCGCCGCACCCAGCGCCGCCTCCATCTCGGTCAGGGCGAGGCTCGCCTCTGCCTCGGCGACGATCCGCCCTGCCAACGCCCGCTCGGCTTGTCGCTGCCCAAAATCGAACGGTTCCCAGGTGACGATCAGTCCGCCTCCGCTCCCCCACGCACTCTCACCGAATGCGGGCTCTCCGATGACGGGCCCAGAGATCGGCGGGATCGCCGACTGCGGAAAGAACTGCCCGAAGATGTTGTTGCGCGTCCCACGCGTCTGTTGCCAGTCGAGTTCCGCTTTCGGCAGGTACGAGAGCCGGGCCATCTCTTCCTTGGTCGTCGCCGCACCGACCCGCGCGCGGGCCTCCTCGATCGCTGGCAGGTTCTTTCTGGCAAGGGCGATCGCGTCGCTCAATCGAAGAGCGGCCGGCCCTCCCTCCTGGGCCGCGACACGTCCTGGCCCCCCGATCATCAAAGTCCCCAACCCCAGCACGAGGGCGGTTGCCTGCCGGTGCCACAACTCACTCAAGGGTTCCCAAATCCACCTCTTCGACATCACGTGGGTCTCGTCTCCATCCATCGTCTCAAGATCGGGTAAGGAAGGATCCTCTCTCTGCCCCAAGCCGAGAGAGCACGCACTCTTTTTGTAGAATTCCCCAAGGCTGGTCGAGAGGACGAGCCGCGGAAGAGTCTGATTCGACAGCGTTGTTTCGGTCTAGGCGTCTGTGTCTGACGCTGGATTGGATCCCAAATGCGATCGCTATTCGTAGCGCATCGCTTCGACCGGGGCAAGCCGGGAAGCCGCGCGGGCGGGAAAAATCGTGGCGACCAATGTGATGACGATAGCCAACAGGCCGATCCAGAGACAGTCGAGGGGCTGCACCCGGAGCGTGACACTCGAGATCGAGTAGATCTCGGCCGGCAGGGAGATGAGGGAGAGGGCGTTGGCCAGCCAGCTCAACGAGACACCGAGCCCGAGTCCGAGCGCAGCCCCGATCAGCCCAATCATCCCTCCCTGGAGCAGGAAGATCCAGCCGATCGAGCGCGGCGTCGCCCCCTGCGCGCGAAGAATGGCGATGTCCCGGTTCTTTTCGATCACCATCATCGTCAGGGCGGTGATGATGTTGAGGGCTGCCACCGCGATCAGCAAGGAGAAGAAGATGACGATCAGTCGATGTTGCAGTTGCAGAGCGGCGAAGAGCGGCCGGTTGAGCTCCTGCCAGCTCGTGGTGAGATAGCCGCTTCCGGCCGCTTCGCGCACCCGGGCGGCAACCGCCTCGACCTCGTTGAGATCGACGACCTTCATCTGGATCACACTTGCACTGCCCAGACCGGCACCCTCCGTTGGAGTCAGTGCCAGCGCATCCCCCAGTGCCACATAACCCCATTTGGCATCGTACTCGTAGAGGCCAGAAGAGAAGCGGCCTATCACCGCCAAGGGGGTGTAGCGTGGGCGGCTCTGCAACCCCGCTGGCGTCAGCCGCGTGCCGACCGAGAGCGCCGTCACAACATCTCCGCGCTCCGCTCCCAGCAGCCGCGCCAACTCTGTTCCGAGGATCAGTCCCGGCGGGTCTGTCTGACGGCCAAGCTCGGACGGGTCGCCCTCAACCATCGTCGTCGTCAACTCGTTCGCTTCTGGCGGGGCCGCCAGATCGACCCCCTTGAGGATCACCTGCTCCTGCCGGTCGCCGAGGCTGAGCAGCACCGGCACGTAACTCGTCGCGGCGACGGCCCGCACCCCGGAGATTCCCGCCAGCCGGCGCGCCAGCGCTGCCGAGTCCTCGATCGGCCCGTTGTCCTCCCGCAGCAGGTTGAGGTGGGCAGTCCCCTGCAGGATCCGGTCCTGGACCTCTCCCCGAAAGCCCGTCACCACCGCCTGCGCGATGATCAGGGCCGCCACTCCGACCCCAATCCCGAGGATGGCAATCCCGGTGATGACCGAAACGGCCGTCTGACGTCGCCGCGCCCGCAAGTAGCGCCAGGCAATGAAGAGTTCGTAGCCCATCAGCTTCTCGGTGCTTCCGGCCGCATGTGCGGGAAGAGGATCACGTCCCGGATCGAGTGCTGGTTGGTGAGGAGCATGACCAAGCGGTCGATCCCAATCCCTTCGCCCGCAGTCGGAGGCAGCCCGTAGGCGAGGGCCCGCAGGTAGTCCTCGTCCATCATCATCGCTTCCTCGTCCCCGCTGGCGCGCTGGTGGGCCTGCTCCTCGAAGCGTCGTCGCTGCTCGACCGGGTCGTTGAGCTCCGAGAAGCCGTTGGCGACCTCCATCCCGGCGATGATCAGCTCGAAGCGGTCGACAAATCGCGGATCTCCCGCCTTCTGCTTCGAGAGCGGCGAGAGATCGGTCGGAAACTCGGTGATGAAGGTTGGGTGGATCAGGTGTGGCTCAACGATCTTGCCAAAGATCTCGCCGAGGAGCTGCCCATTGTTGAGCCGTGGATCGAAGGTCAGGTCGATCGCTGCCGCCATCTCTTCAAGCGTCGCCCGCTCCATCAACCCTTCAAGTGTCGGACGGGTTGCATCGTCCAGCCAATAATGGAGGACCGCTTCCCGCATCGTCCAGCGTTGCCAGCGGTCGAAATCGATGACGTGGTCCTGGTAGAGCACTTGCCGCGTCCCACAGACCTTGTCGATCAACCCCTTGATCAATCGCTCGGTCATCTCCATCAGATCCTCGTAGTCGGAGTAGGCCTGATACCACTCGAGCATCGTAAACTCGGGGTTGTGCTTGTAGGAGATTCCCTCGTTGCGGAAGTTGCGATTGATCTCGTAGACGCGCTCGAACCCGCCGACGACCAGTCGCTTGAGGTAGAGTTCCGGTGCGATCCGTGCATAGAGCGTGATGTCGAGGGCGTGATGATGGGTGACGAAGGGCCGTGCCGCCGCGCCGGTCGCCAACGGGGAGAGCATCGGGGTCTCGACCTCGACGTAGCCCCGTTCATCAAAGAAGCGGCGAATTTCGCGGATGATCGTTGCTCGTCGCTCGAAGACCTCGCGCGTCGTCAGCTCCCCGGCGAGGCGCTCGTGGCCCGCCCCGCTGGCGATCAGGTCGACGTAACGCTGCCGGTAGCGGATCTCGGTGTCGGCCAGCCCCTCCCACTTCGCGAA
>JBMUAP010000349.1:0-4187 GCA_049454155.1 Blastocatellia bacterium | reverse complement strand
TGGGAGCTGGCGCTGTTGGGATCGGAGGAACGGGCCATGGCGACGGCCCCGGCCTCCCCGTGCTTCAGCTCGGGCGTGACTTCGAGCGGGATCTTCTTGTCGGACCCTCCCATGCCATTGCCCCAGGGACATCCCCCCTGAATGACAAACCCTGGCTCGACCCGGTGAAAGGTCAGCCCATCATAGAACTTCCGCTCCGCCAGCTCGATGAAGTTGGCAGTCGTGATCGGCGCCAGATCCTCGTAAAGCAGAAATCGGATCGTTCCCTTGTTGGTTTCTATTACTGCTGTTCGATTTTTCATAGGATTTCCAGGACGAATAGGACCAATAGGATCGATAGGACCAACAAGACGGATTAGCCATATTAACTAAATTAACCAAACTGGACCTATAGAACCTGTTCGTCCTAGAAATCCTATCACCCTATCATCCTATCGATCGCCATTGCGACCCCATCCTCATCATTGGAAGTGGTCTGGTAGAGCCCTTCGACGCTCTTCATCTCTGGGTCGGCATTCCCCATGAGAACGCCATAGCCAGCATACTGCAGCATCGAAAGATCATTATGATTATCGCCAATGGCCATGACCTCTTCGCGGGAGATCCCCAGCCGCTGAGCATAAGCGGCCAAGGTCTGCCCCTTGGAAGCGGTCGCCCCGAGAACATCAAGGATCGTCAGATCGTGGGTGCGATAGCGAGTCTGGAAGATCTGTGCCCGATCGCCGAGCGCCACCCCCAAACGGTCAGTCAGCTGATCCATCGATCGACAAGACCCAGAGAACATCATCTGAATCGGCGCGTGATCAAGGTAGGCCCGCAGGTCCTCGACCTCGATGACCGCATCACGATACCGTGCAAGATAGCCCTGCAGGACTCGGTTCTCTGACGAGATGCCTTCGATGACCATCGTGCCCAACCCGTCTGGGTCGTCACAACAGATCATGTCGGCGGCGGCCTCCCGCCCAAGATCGATCACCTCGCGGGCGACCTCTTCTTCGAGGGGATGGAAATCGAGCGTCGCGAGGGTCTCTACCTCCTTGGTCAACGCCCCATTGTGAGAGACGAGAGGAAGATCCAAAGCCAATTCGTGCAGCAGAATCCTCGCCGAGGCAAAGCGTCTTCCCGTGACCAGCACCACCTCGATCCCCCTTGATCGCGCGCTCGCAATTGCCGTGCGATTGCGTTCCGTCAGCTCCCCACGGGAATTGAGCAGGGTTCCATCGATGTCGAGGGCAAGCAAGTGTACAGCCATATCGAACTTGCAGGGTACCACCCCTCCCCCTCGCAAAACAACCGCGCCATCCTCTCTCGAATCTTATCCGAGCTGGCCCCCTTGGCGCTCCTTGAGCAACACGATATCATCCAATTTGTGAAGACCCCTAAACGCGCACTCATCACTGGAATCACGGGACAGGATGGCAGCTACTTGACAGAGTATCTGCTCGGACTGGGGTACGAAGTCTACGGCATTATCCGCCGGGCCAGCACGTTCAACACGGAACGGATCGACCACCTCTACCAAGACCCGCACGTCCAGGGAATACGCCTGCATCTCGTTTACGGCGACCTCAACGACGCCAGCTCGCTCAACAAGATCCTGCGGGATGTGCAGCCGGACGAGATCTACAACCTCGGCGCCCAATCCCACGTCCGCGTCAGCTTCGACATTCCAGAGTATACGGCCGAGGTCGGAGCACTCGGGACACTGCGACTGCTCGAAGCAATCCGCGAGACGGGCCTGCACCAGACACGCTTCTATCAAGCCTCCTCCTCGGAACTCTATGGCAAAGTCCAAGAGATCCCACAGCGCGAGACGACGCCCTTCTATCCACGCAGCCCCTATGCAGCAGCGAAACTCTATGCCTACTGGGTGACGGTCAACTACCGGGAGAGCTACGGGCTCTTTGCCTGCAACGGCATCCTCTTCAATCACGAGAGTCCCCGTCGCGGTGAGACATTTGTCACGCGCAAGATTACCCGTGCTGCGGCGGCCATCTCCCTCGGGTTGCAGTCCCGGCTCTACCTGGGGAACCTCGAGGCGCGACGAGATTGGGGCTTTGCCGGGGACTACGTCGAGGCCATGTGGCGCATGTTGCAACAACCGGAACCGGAGGACTTTGTCATCGCCACCGGGGAGAGCCATACGGTGCGAGAATTTCTCGACGAGGCCTTTGGCTATCTCGGGCTCGACTGGCAAGCGCATGTCGAAATCGATCCACGGTACTTCCGGCCAGCCGAGGTCGACCACCTCATCGGGGATGCGAGCAAGGCGCGGGAAAAGCTCGGCTGGCAGCCGCGGGTCTCGTTCCGTGAATTGGTCCGGATGATGGTCGACGCGGACATCGCGAGCTACAGGGCATCGCACCACCAGCAAGGAGGCTCCGCTTGACTCCCTTCCCTTACCAACGAGTCGTCGTCACCGGAGGAGCCGGTTTTCTCGGATCGTATGTCGTCGAAAAGCTTCGAGAGCGAGGTGTCGAGACGATCATCGTTCCACGACGCCACGAGTACGACCTCGTCCAACTCCCCGACATCCAACGTCTCTATCGTGAGGCGCAGCCGGATCTGGTAATCCACCTCGCCGCCGTCGTCGGCGGAATTGGGGCCAACCGCGCCAATCCGGGCCGCTACTTTTACGAAAATCTGATGATGGGAGCCCAGTTGATGGAGGAGGGGCGCCTCCATCAGGTCTCGAAGTTTGTCGCGATCGGCACGATCTGCGCGTATCCCAAATCGACGCCTGTTCCCTTCCGGGAAGAGGATCTCTGGAATGGGTACCCGGAAGAGACCAATGCCCCGTACGGATTGGCCAAGAAGATGATGCTGGTCCAGTCGCAGGCCTATCGGGAACAGTACGGCTTCCGATCGATCTATCTGTTGCCGGTCAACCTCTATGGTCCCCGTGACAACTTCGATCTGCAGAGTTCGCACGTCATTCCAGCCTTGATTCGCAAATGCCTCGAGGCCGTCGAAACGGGAGCGGACCGTGTCGTCTGCTGGGGGAGTGGCAAGGCGACGCGAGAGTTCCTGCACGCCGCCGACTGTGCGGAAGGGATTCTCCTGGCAACGGAACAGTATGACAGTCCGGAACCGGTCAATCTTGGCGCCGGCTTTGAGATCTCCATTCGCGATCTGGCGACGCTGATTGCCCGATTGACAGGATTTGCGGGAGAGCTGATCTGGGATCCCACCCAACCGGACGGTCAGCCGCGCCGTTGCCTGGATGTGACGCGAGCCTCGCGGGAGTTCGGGTTTCAGGCGCGCATCGAATTCGAGGAGGGGCTACGGGAGACGATCGAGTGGTACCGGGAAGAGCGGCGGCAAACCTCACCGGCGGCCCCGCCAGCCACCCGAGGGACCGACCCGCGCTAGCGCGGATCCCCTTTGGGAGAGTACTTTTCGAGCACTTGTGGGAAAGGACGGATCTGCGGAGGGGTCCGAACCTTGCCTTCGACGATGATGTCTCGTGCAGAGACCTGTGACTCGTAGGTGGCCTCATTCGCATCCTTGTCTTGCGTCAGTACCGCCCCCTTCAGTTCGAGTCCCGCAAAGAGGCCACGACTGCGGGAGTAGGAGACTACCTGTGCTTTGAGAAGCAAGTCGGTTGAAGCGGACGTGTTCCGTCCGACTGGCCCTGCGGAGACAGCCGCCCCAGCCCCCATCTCGAACTTGTTCTGAAGGAGTCCTTCGACCCCCGTCCGGTTCATGATCAGCAGAATCAGGTCGACCTTTTGCCCCCCGATCTGCAGCCCGACACTCCCTCCGCCAATGCGGAAGAAGGCCGGTGATCCCCAGGATCCGCCGGTGCGTCGGCAGGAGATCAGCCCCTTGCCATACTGTCCGCCAAAGATGAACCCGGCTTTCTTGAGGCCTGGAAAGACTGCCACGCAATGGGCCCGATCCAACAAGTCTTGGGGAATCCCCTGGTCCGGCGCCTCCATGATCTGGGTAAAGGCTTGCGCAGCCTGTTTGGCACGCTCTCGGGCGTCTGTCTTCGGGCTCGCCGTTCCGGTGGAGGGGAGGCAGAAGAGAAGGACGAAGAGGACAGGGACCGCGATTTTTCGCATGAGCTTCTCCCGGGGGATAATGTATCATTCGGCCTTCCGAAGTGTAACTGCTCATGGAGAGGAAAATCAGAAAGAGGACCAGGCAGACCAGAGACCGATGTCAGAACGGAAGAGATGATT
>JBMUAP010000348.1:0-4196 GCA_049454155.1 Blastocatellia bacterium | reverse complement strand
GGCTCCGCGAGCGGTCGCCGTAAGCGGCGTGGGCGCCTGTGGTCTGTCTGAGAGCGGGGAGCCTGTCCGTAAGAGCTCGACGGCCGCGTCGATCTGCAAGCGTGGCTTGGTCAGATTGACGCGAGTGTCGGTCACGGCCACCCCTGTGGCCATCATCGCCTCGAGGATCTGCGTCACACTGGCGCTAGGGACTGCTTGTCGAGCAAGTGCCCAGGCCCCGGCAACGTGGGGCGCCGCCATCGATGTGCCACTGGCGCTCCCATAGCGCGCGCCCGGCACCGAAGAGATGATGCCCTCTCCGGGAGCCAAGAGGTGAAGAAAGGGCGCGGTGTTTGAAAATCTCGAAACTTGACCGGTCGTGTCACTTGTCGAGCCAACGCTGATTGCCGTCGAGATGCAAGCGGGAGAACTGAGCGCGTCGGTATAACTGCTGTTGCCAGAGGCGACAACACTGGCAATCCCCGCCTCGCGCAGCAGGTCGATCGCTGCCTTCATCGCCCCTTCCGCACGGTCACAGTTGGAAGAGAACTGCCCCCCTCCCAGACTGAGGTTGACCGCGGCAATCGAGTGGAGGGTCCGCAAGCGGTAGACCTCCTCGAGCGCGCGGATAATGTCGGAATCGTACGAGACGACACAAGAGGGTCTACCCCCCTGACAGAGCGAGGGGTTGTCAAGACGGGAGAAGACCTGGACCGCAATCAACTTCGCCTCGCGAGCAACCCCCGAGAAGGTACTTCCCTTCCCGGCGACGATCCCAGCGACGTGGGTGCCGTGTTCACATCCGACGCCGGTCAACCCACAGGGGAGGCCTGAGTCTGGTGTCGTGGTGGAGGTCACACCACCCGGACAGAGCGACGAGACCGAATTGGCCGAGGAGTTGGTCGAGAAGCAGGCCTCCGCTACCACCTTGTCAGCAAGAAATGGATGGCTCTTGTCGACCCCGGAATCGAGAATCGCAACGGTCTGGCCTTGGCCCGTCACTCCCGCGGTGGCAAGTCGTGTCGCTCCAATCAATTCGGTACTCTGGCTGAGTGACATCGGGGAGAGCAGATCCTCTTGCACATCGAGCACTCCCTGATCGGAACGGAGCGATGCCAGCCCTGTTCCATTGACCCAGACGACCATGTAGGGGATGAACTCAAAGCGTTTGATGGAAACGGGGTCGTATCCCACCAGGGACTCGACGACGTCCTGCTGCGCCTCCGTAATGAGCGCGCGCTGCGCTTCGACCTCAACTGCCCGTTGCAGGGTGAGCTCGGGTTGAAATGTCGCCCGAACACGAACAATAACAGGTAGAAGCCCCTCCTCCCGAACCCGTCCTTCCAGTTGACGAAAATGGTCGGCGGCTTCCGTCGGCCGTCCCAGCCGTGCCGCCTCTTCCCGTCGCGCAGCGATCTCGGCCGCCAGCTCGGCACGCTGGCGCCCGGGATCCTGGTCTTGCTCCGCTTGCTGCCCCGTGAGTGCCAGAACCTGTCCGAAGGCAGCACTTCCCGCCAGAACGGCTCTTCCCTTGACCAGGGGTTCTCCGGCAAGCCAGCCCACCAACCCAACGACGAGCGCGACCCTTCCGATTCGTGCAATCCGCCGAGGAAGCTTCTTCGAGCTTCCCTCCCATCCCAACTGTGGATCTCGCCTCATTCCTCTTCTCCTTCCTCTTCTCCATGCCTGCCCGCTGGTTCAATCCAGCCAGACGGGTCTCTCCCCCGATTTTAATCCTCATTGAACGTGTGGAGAGAACTCTTGCTGGATTGCGGGCCGATTCAACGACTGCTCAGAGTCTGCCTGGAGGAAAAAGGTTGTCCAACGAAAGAAATCGGGGATCGCCCGGGAGAGCGGAGCGCAGCAAAGGAAGGAATGATCGGCGGAAAGGGCGGGGGGGAGACCAACGGGTAAGGGTGCCTCTGACTGGATCGACCGTCACCCCCCAGAGCGACACGGTCTCTTCGACGGTGGCGGCATAGCGCAAATCTCCCAGAACGATTCGCTCAGGAGGAGTTCCTTCTGTCGAGGAGGGCGCTCCCCACCAGCCATCGGCGAACCAATGGAAGGTGGCCAACTGGCGCCCAAGGTCTGGATGGGCCCGGAGTCCGGCGGGGAGCTGAACCTCCGTCACCAGCGGCACGACTCCGCCCGGAAGAAAACGTGCCTCCGCCGAAACGGGAGTCCAGGAGAGCGCAATGCCATCGATCCGAACTTGGCCATCTGTCTCGTAGATCGATCGCCAATAGAGGAGGGGACCAGGGGCAGGAAGAACCCGAGCCCTGACAGGGGTCTCTCCCCGGCGTGCGGCGAGACGCGATTGTCCGACCGAGGCGCGATGATGCTGCCAAGCCCCCCAGCCGAGATAGAGCAGGGAGAGGAGCAGGGCCAGTCGGACGCCACGCAAACTTCCGCGGCCGATGGCAACCCCCACTCCAACCAACAGCATGAAGGTGTAGACGGGATCAACAATCGCCATCCAGTCGAGGGCGACCCGTTGATCCGTCAAGGGCCAGAAGAGGAGGGTTCCATACGCGGTCAGGGCATCGAGGGGCCCGTGCGTCGCATATCCAATCCAGGACGCCCCGAAGATCAAAGGCCAATCCGCCCGACGTCGAACCCAGCGGAGAAAGGGAAGCGCGACCAGCGTTCCCCCAATGGGAATGAAGAGGAGGCTGTGGGTAAAGTGGCGGTGAAATCGCCACGCCAACGTCGGGTCACTCGCCGACTGGATCAACACATCGAGGTCGGCCGCCATGCCGGCCATCGCTCCGACCACCCCCAGGAGAGCGGCCTTGCTGACGACCCACCGTCCACACGCCACCCGTTCCCCGCGGCGCCAGCCGACGAGGGACTGCGCCACCGCCGCCCCCAGCACCCCTTGTGTCAACGGATCCATCGGCCTGCTCCCTGCTCAGCGACCCGTTCCCTTCTCCGGAGCGGAGGGCCGCTCCAGCGGACGGCGCACTCCACGTCCCGGTTGGACTCCATCGACCAAGGTTTCATCGCGCACGACAGGCTGGCCGTTGACCAGGACGTGGCGAATCCCCTCCGAGTAACGACTCGGCTCCTCGAACGTCGCCCGATCGATGACCCGCTCCGGGTCGAAGACGATCAGATCGGCGTCCGCACCGACCCGGACCCGGCCTTTACGCCCCATCATCGGAACGGCCTTTTCCAAGCGGGCCGCCGGGAGATAAGACATCTTGCGCAACGCCTCCATCAGGGAGAGGGCCTTCTGCTCGCGTACGTAGTGACCCAGCACCCGTGCATAGGATCCAGCGCCTCGCGGATGGCCCTTCCCTGCTGTCAGCAAGCCATCACTGGCGATCATGATCTCCGGATGCCGCACGGCCGTGGCCGCGATCTGCTCCGGAATCGAGTGGATCACCACCAATCCCCCCTGCTGCCGATAGCGGGCAAAACTCTCCGCCGTCAAACGCTCCCCGGTGGCGACCCATTGCAGGTCCTGGTAGGTGACTCCAAGTTTCTCCTGCCAGCCGTCATCAAAGATGGCCGTCTCGATCCCCGTCATCGCGGCAGTATACGGATAGGCCTCCGTCGTCACATCGATCCCTCGACGGCGGGCCCCATCGATCAACCGGATACAGTCGGGGGTCTGGACCAGCCCAGTACTGGTCACGTGAACGATGTGGAGCGAGGCCCCGGTCGCCGCCGCGTCAGCGATGACCTCCTGCATTGCCTCCAGTGCGCTGCCGGGCTCGACCGCGCCGTGGGAACGCACGTGTGTGAAACAGGTCACGCCCTCCTCTGCCGCCAGTTGAAAGAGGTCGAGAATCTCCGCCCGACGCGTTCCGGGAACATACGCGATCCCAAACCCGATGCCGAGCGCCCCCTCGTCGAGACCTCGCTGGATTAACGCCTCGATCTCGCCATTCTGGGCGGGTGTGGCCCGTGTCAGGATCGCCCGGTCGCGGGGAAGCCAACTGCCTGTATCCTCAAAGACCTTCATTCGCACGGGAACATGGCCGACCGTCACGCCAAAATTGATGATCGATCGCCCTTCCCGCTCGGCATACCACCCGGCGACATCATTCGTCCCGACCTCCATCTCCAGGGCTGTCGTCACGCCATCTCGAGCCTTGTAGCGGTAGTTTTCATCGTCTTGGCCGTGCGAGTGGAGATCGATCAGACCCGGAGCCACCACCAACCCGGCAACATCGATCTCTTCCCGTCCCTGAAGTGGGCTGGCGGTC
>JBMUAP010000347.1:0-4198 GCA_049454155.1 Blastocatellia bacterium | reverse complement strand
TGCTGCCAAAGTTTGAATTGATTCTGCTTCCGGCGGTGCAATCGATCGCTGGCAGTCGAACGAAGTACTCCACTTGGTTTGAGGCCTTGGACGATATGTCTGAGCGGATTGAACAGATCAATTTCGACGTCGCCATTATTGGAGCAGGAGCATATGGAATGCCGCTGGCTGCCTTTGTCAAATCGTTGGGGAAGAAGGCCATTCACTTAGGGGGAGCAACACAGATCTTATTTGGAATCAAAGGGGCGAGATGGGATCAGCGACCCGAATATTCTCAGCTCTACAATGAATTTTGGTCACGTCCCGATTCGTCTGAAATTCCCTCCAATTATCAAAGAGTCGAAAACGGGTGCTACTGGTAAGACTATGTGCTCAATCGCCGGCGTGATCAGCCGATTTCAACTATCGACACGGGAAAAGGACCAAGTCGCGATGATGAATCGTCAGATGGTTCATCGTGGTCCCGATGGAGAAGGGAAGTACACGGACCGCCACGTCTCCCTCGAGATGCGACGTTTGAGCATCATTGATCTGATGGGTGGGTGGCAACCTTTCTACAACCAAGATCGAAGTCTCGTCCTGATCGCCAACGGTGAGATCTACAACTACATTGAACTCCGCCAGCAGTTGAAGGAGAAGGGATGCACTTTCACGACCGAGAGTGATTGCGAGGTGATCCTGCATCTCTACGAGCAATGCGGCTTGGCGTTTGTCCAGCAGTTGCGGGGGATGTTTGCGATCGCCTTGTGGGACGTGCGCCGTCAGCGGCTGGTTCTGGCGCGAGACCGGATGGGGGAGAAGCCGCTCTACTTTCACCTGAACGATCGTAAGCTCTTCTTTGCCTCCGAATTGAAGGCCTTGCTCGCAGCAGATGTCGTCAAATTCAAACTCGCCCCAGCGGCGATCGATCGTTACTTCCATTACAAGTACATCCCCGAACCCGAGACGGCAGTCGAAGGAATCGCCAAGCTCGATGCCGGAACATTGCTGGTGATCGATCGGGAGGATTGGCAGAGTCGAACGATTCCATACTGGAGAATGGAGGAGGCCCCGGCCATTCTCTCCGATCCGGTCGAGACGATCCGGGAGGAGCTGCATCAGGTCTTCAAGATGATCGTGCGATCGGACGTTCCGCTGGGTGTCTCGCTGAGCGGCGGGCTCGATTCGAGCGCGGTCGCGGTTTTGGCATCGCGGGAACGCCCCGACGCAGTCAGTGCTTTCTCGGTTGGATATACGGGACAGCCCGAGATGGATGAGCGTCAATTGGCCAAGCGTCTGGCCGACACCTTGAAGATCCCCTTCCACGAGGTCGAGTTGAGGACAGAGGACGTCGTCGAGCAGTTTCCCCAGTTGGTTGCAGCAACGGACGACCCGATCGCCGATATCGCCGGGACAGGGTATCAGGCGGTCATGGCGTTGGCGAGTGCCCACGGGGTGAGGGTCATGATGATGGGGCACGGCGCGGACGAGCTCTTCTGGGGGTATCCCTGGGTCTGTCAAGCGGCCCGTCGCTCCCATCGAAAGGCCGCCCTGCGGGAGGGATCGAGGCTCAACTTGCTGCGGTACCTGGCCATCGTCCCCCCTGCAAGTTTGACGAGGGAGGGGATTGGAGCTTGGGTCCATTCGCGCGGCGGCTTGGGTACTGGCTGGAACCAATACCTCTACGACCGATTGCAGCCCGCCGATCAACTGATCTTCTATGACGCCATGTCCATTTTCCAGAACGCCCGGCGAGATCTACAGGATCTCTACTCCACCTCTTGGCGCGAGCAGCTAACTGCGAGTAGGGTGACCGATCTCTTCACCTTGCCGAGGCCCTGGGTCGACCTCGACGTGACGATCACCCGACTGATCTGCGACACCTACCTGCGGGAGAACGGAATCACCCTGGGGGATCGCTTGAGCATGGCCTCGTCGGTCGAATTGCGCTTGCCATTTGTCGACTATCGCTTGGTCGAGACCGTCATCGGGTTGCGCAAGCATCACTCGGACAGTCACAAAGAGCCCAAATACTGGTTGCGGGAAGCGTTGCGGCCAGCTCTGCCATCCTGGATCTTGGATCGCCGCAAACGAGGATTCACTCCTCCTACCCACGACTGGCACCAAGCTCTCCATCAGCGCTATGCGGACAAGTTGACAGATGGGTACTTGGTTGCCCACGGGATCTTCTCTCCTGCAGGTGTCCGAGAACTACAAGACCGAAATTCACGGTATCATCACCTCTTTTTCGACGCACTTGTTCTGGAGTTGTGGTGCCGTCACTTTCAGCCGGGGTAGAGGTTCCGCAGGGAGCCGACCCGCTCCCTGACGATCCAGGATGGGGCCCGCCATGTGTGGAATTGTTGGAACATTTGGTCACATACCGTCACGCGAGGCGCAACTGCGCGCGATCGGAGAGATGCTTCACCGTGGCCCTGACGCACAAGGGAGCCGTGCGGATGGTCAATGCTGGATGGGACACTGCCGGCTCGCCATTCTCGACCGGCGACCATCCGGAAACCAGCCGATGTCGAATGAGGATGGAGCGATCCAGATCTCCTTCAACGGAGAGATCTACAATTATCGTCAGTTGCGCAATGAACTCACCCGGCTCGGATATCGATTCCAGACGGAGACGGACACAGAGGTTCTTCTGGTCGCCTACCAGCATTGGGGAGAGGCGTGTCTGACAAGGCTGCGGGGGATGTTTGCCCTGGCGATCTGGGATCGCCCCCGTGGTCGTCTCTTTTTGGCGCGGGATCGCCTGGGAAAGAAGCCGCTCTTTTATCGAGTATCGGGCGAGCGGTTCTCCTTTGCTTCTGAAATTCGGGCACTGCTGGCATTGTCGGAAGGAGAGCGGGAGGTCGATTGGGAGTCGATTGGACAGTACCTGCGATTGGGATATGTTCCCGGCCCGGCGACGGCAATCGGCGGAATCCGGAAGTTGCTGCCGGGCCACTCGTTGACGATCGACGTTGGTGGTTCTCCGTCTGTTCGCCGGTACTGGCGGTTGCAGTACCATCCCAAGGTCGAGGGGAGCCGGGAAGAGTGGAGCGAGGCGCTCCGAGAGAAACTTGGGGAGGCGGTACGGCTGCGGATGATCAGCGATGTTCCGCTGGGAGCCTTTCTCTCGGGCGGGATCGACTCCAGCCTCGTCGTCGCCTTGATGGCCCAGTCCTCCGATCAACCTGTGCAGACCTTCTCGATCGGATTTCGCGTAGCGCGATTCAATGAGCTCGCCTACGCACGCCGTGTCGCCGAGAAGTGGCAGACCGAGCACCACGAATTCTACGTCGAGCCATCGGCCGGAGAGATGCTGCCCTCCCTGGTGGCCCATCTGGGAGAGCCCTTGGCGGATGCCTCAATCCTGCCCACCTGGTACCTCTCCCGGCTGGCGCGGGCGCACGTCACCGTCGCCTTGACAGGGGACGGGGGGGACGAGAGCTTTGCCGGGTATGAGCGGTATCGTTGGATCTGGGGGACGGAATGGCTGCGACGGCGACCTTCCCTCGCCCAACTCGCCAGTCGGACAGGGGCCTTGATCGAGTGGAGCCCTTTCGTCAGGGGCAAAGCCAAGAGAATCGGGCAACTCCTCCGCGAGGTTCCCCGGCCTCTGGCCGAGCGCTATCCCCGCTGGGTGACCTATTTTTCCGAGCAGGAACAGCGGGAGCTCTACGGGGAGAATCTCTCCTCACAAGGGGAGCGGTGGCTCGAGTCCTTGATCGAGGAGCAGCGGGATCGGCTGGGGGATGAGGGGGTTGAGACGGCGATTGCGGTCGATCTCGAGTCGTATCTCCCCGATGACCTCCTCTTCAAGGTCGATGTCGCGACGATGGCCCACTCCCTTGAGGCCCGCTCCCCCTTTCTCGACCAGGAGGTGGTCGAGTTGGCGGCGCGGCTCCCCGCACACTGGAAGCTTGGCTGGAGGGGCCCCAAGCCATTTCTCCGGCAGTCGCTCGGGGATCTCTTGCCTCGTGAGATCTGGGAACGCCCCAAGATGGGATTTGGGATCCCGCTGGCGGAATGGTTTCGAGGGGCTTGGCGGGAGATGCTCTGTGATACCCTCCTGGGAAGAGCTGGCAGCCTGGTCCGACGCAGCACGGTCGAGCGCCTGATTGGGGAGCACCTGACCCGCCAAGCTGACCATTCGTTTCGTCTCTGGAATCTGTTGGTGCTGGAGCACTGGCTCGACTGGATCCGCCAAACTCCCCGCCAACCT
>JBMUAP010000346.1:0-4200 GCA_049454155.1 Blastocatellia bacterium | reverse complement strand
GAGATCGGCACCTCGTGGGATCTCCCGACGCTGCTCGGCGAGGCGCCGAAGGCGGGACTCGACGCGCAGCTCGACATCGACGGCTTCAGCGAACGCGGCGTCGCGGTGGGTTCGACCTTCCGCATGTCGGGAGCGATGGGCACGGGGGGGCTTGTCCTCTACGGCCTGTACGACACCGGCGGCACCGACCGCCTCAGCACGGGCGCGCGCGTCGAGACCGACGCGGGATTCCGCGGCATCGTCGACGGCGACTGGCGCACGGCGCTCTCGCCGACGCTCACGCTGCAGACGCAGCTCGCGTACATCTCCGACGAGACCTTCGTCTCGGCGTGGCGCGAGTACGCGTTCAACGAGCGGCGCGAGTACGAGACGAGCGTCGCGCTCAACGACACGAGCGCGAACGGCTCGCTCGAGCTCGTGCTCAAGCACGACCTCAACGACTTCATCTCGAATTCATACCTGCTCGCGAGCCGCGGCTACACCGTCGACCGGCTTCCCGATCTCTCGTACCACCGCTACGGCGACGAGCCGATGTCCGGCCTCACCTGGACGCAGCAGTGGTCCGCCGCGGCGCTCGCGCTGCGACCGACGACGGGCACGCCCGCATCGCTCGGCGTTCCGGTCGGCGCATGGGGCGGCGCGGTGGCGCTCGACGGCTCGCTCTCCGATGCGTACGAGGCGGCGGGCTACGGCGACGGGACCATCGGCCGCCTCGACACGCGGCACGAGATCAGCATTCCCATGACGAACGGCTCGTTCAGCTTCGCGCCATTCGTCGTCGGACAGGCGACCGGCTACATCGGCGACGAGCTCGCGACCTACACGGCCGACTTCGACCAGCTGCGACTCCAGGGTGGCGGCGGCGTGCGCGCGTCGGTGCGCTTCGCGCGCGTCGACGATTCGGTGCAGAGCCGGCTGCTCGACCTGAACAGGCTGCGCCACATCATCGAGCCCTACGCCACCGCCTGGGCGGGATGGGATTCCGCGGAGGCGGGATCGATCCCCGTCTACGACCAGTCGATCGAAGGTTCCTCGGAAGGACTCGCCGTCAATGTCGGCGTGCGCCAGACGCTGCTCGACCGCCAATCTCCCCCTGTGCCCGCGACGTCGATCGGAGATGGGCTGGTCGCCGTGACACTCGGCGCAACGCCGGAGGAGCGGGTCTGGTTGATGTCGAGGCGCGGCGGGACTTCCCCGCTCAACCTCCCATCTCCAGACCAGCCTCGACAAAAGGGAGTTCGCGTGATCGAAGAGCTGGCGCGGGGAAGGCTCGTCCTGCCCGCGGCGGCGGGAGATCCGGCGACGCTCCTTCTCGACGATCTGCTGCTGCGCGGAGGCCCGACGGTTCTCCGTGGTTGGGTCGATCGGCGGAACTCGGCGGGGTCGATCCTGGCGACGCCTGCCTGGAGGGAGACCCCTCTCCTCACCGATCCCCTCCCCTCCTCGCCCTTTCTGGTGCGCCACTATTTCCGCGAAGAGCAGGAGCGCGAACAGCTCCAGGCGATCCTCGAGCAGCTCGTCAACGGTACAAACCCGTTGGAGAGGAAGGCCTCCACTGGCGCCACGCCGCCCCCCTTGCCCTGGGCGGTGCGCGGGACCGCCCTGCTGCCTGATGGGCTCCTCGTCGAGACCCATTCTTCCTTCGGTGCTTTTCCGCTGATCGCTGAAATGGGGAAGACCCTTTCCGAGGCGGTCTCGACCGGTCCAGCAGGAGGGCCATCACGTCCATGAAACAGCGGCCTTCTCCCCCCTCCGTCAGCAGCCAGGATCGCGGTGAGGACCGGATCCTGCTCGAAGCCCAGGGACTCTCCAAGACCTACCGCTTGGGCGAGACCGAAATTCCCATTCTCGAGGATCTCTCGCTGACGGTCCGGTCCGGGGAGATGGTCGCGATCGTTGGGGCTTCCGGGGCGGGGAAGTCGACCCTCCTTCATCTGCTCGGCGGGCTTGACCGGCCGACCGCCGGAAGCGTCCGGATCGACGGGTTTGACATCACAAAAACCACTGAGCTAGACTTGTCGTCGTTCCGCAATCGGCAGATCGGATTCGTGTTTCAATTTCACCATCTCCTTCCTGAATTTACCGCGCTTGAGAACGTGATGATGCCGCTGCTGATCGGCGGGCTCGGGCGTCGGGAGGCACGTGTGCGAGCCGGGAACCTGATCGCCCGGGTAGGATTGGCCGGTCGGGCTGATCACCGTCCGGGAGCCCTCTCGGGCGGCGAACAGCAGCGGGTCGCCTTGGCCCGAGCGCTCGTCGCTGCGCCGAGCCTCCTCCTCGCGGACGAGCCGACCGGGAACCTTGATCAGCGGACGGGTGCCGATATCTTACAACTGCTGCTCGAATTGCGCCGGGAAGAGCGATTGACGGCCATCCTGGTGACGCATAACGAAGACTTGGCCGCAGCCTGTGACCGGGTCCTCCTGCTTGGGGATCGGCGGCTGGTAGTCTCCTCCTCTTGCTGAAGTCTCCCCGGCGCGTTCGCTCCGTCGCGTGGAGCAACCGCTCATCACCAAGGCTGAAAACGAAAACGGGAGTGGAGAAGCGCAGATGTTCGAACGATACACAGAGAAAGCCCGGCGGGTCATCTTCTTTGCCCGCTACGAAGCGAGTCAGTTTGGTGCCTCGCAGATCGAGGCCGAACACATCCTCTTGGGGCTGATCCGGGAGGACAAGAGCCTGACCAATCGGTTCCTCCACCGGGCTCAAGTCAATATCGACGCCATCCGCAAGGAGATCGAGGGACGAACAGTCCTCCGGGATCGTGTCTCGAGCACGATCGATCTGCCGCTCTCGGGCGAGGCCAAGCGGGTCCTCGCCTTTTCCGCCGAGGAGTCGACCCGGCTTGGCCATCGCCACATCGGGACCGAGCATCTCCTGCTTGGACTCTTGCGCGAGGAGAACTCGATCGCTGCGGAGATTCTCTACGAGCGCGGCATTCGCCTCTCCGATATTCGCCAGGAGCTGATGCGCCAATCGTCGCTCGAACGGACCAGCCAGCGGCGTGAGACGCCCCATCTGGCCGAGTTCAGTCGGGATCTGACCGAGGCCGCCCTCGAAGGAAAGCTCGATCCGATGGTCGGGCGTGAGGAGGAGATCGATCGGGTGATGCAGATCCTCTGCCGCCGGACCAAGAACAACCCCGTCCTGATCGGCGAGCCCGGCGTCGGCAAGACCGCGATCGTCGAGGGATTGGCCTGCCGGATCGTCGCTGGTGAGGTCCCCGTCTTCCTCGCCGAAAAGCGAATTCTCGCGCTCGACCTCGGGCTGGTCGTCGCCGGGACCAAGTACCGCGGGCAGTTCGAGGAGCGCATGAAGACGATCATGCGCGAATTGGCCGAGAACCCCCAGTACATTGTCTTCATCGACGAGCTGCACACCCTCGTCGGGGCCGGGTCGGCCGAGGGCAGTCTCGATGCCGCCAACATCCTCAAGCCGGCCCTCTCCAGGGGGGATCTCCAGTGCATCGGCGCGAGCACGCCCGCTGAATTTCGCAAGACCGTCGAGAAGGACCGCTCGCTGGAGCGCCGCTTTCAGGCCGTGCGGGTCGCCGCCCCGAGCGAGGAAGAGGCGATCCTCATCCTCGAAGGCATCCGGGAGCGCTACGAGACCTTCCACCAAGTGCGCTACGCCAGCGAAGCGATCGAGGCCGCCGTCTATCAGTCGAGCCGCTACTTACCGGATCGCTTCCTCCCCGACAAGGCGATCGATATCCTTGACGAGGCGGGCGCGCACGTCAAACTTCGCCGACACAAAGAGCAGCCCCTTCGCCGACACCCCAACCGCGAAGAGACTCGCCTTCCAGAGGAGCGCAGTTCAGCGTGGTACTCCTCCCCTACGGGAGAGGCGGCGAGGTATGAGTTGGATCGCGCACTGCCATTTTCGGACGAGAACGATCTTGTCCCGGTGGTCAAGCAGGATATCGACCAGGTGATTGCCCGCTGGACGGGGATTCCTCTCACCACCCTTCGCGAAGAGGAGTCCGCCCGTCTTCTGCGGATCGAGGAAGATCTGCGGCGGCGCATTGTGCGCCAAGAGGCGGCCATCTCCGCCCTTGCGCGCGCCATCCGACGCTCGCGCGCAGGTCTGCGCACCCCGCAGCGCCCCGTCGGCTCCTTCCTCTTCCTCGGGCCGACCGGTGTCGGCAAGACGGAGGTCGCCCGCTCCCTCGCCGCCCTCCTCGTCGGCTCCGATCGCGCC
>JBMUAP010000345.1:0-4207 GCA_049454155.1 Blastocatellia bacterium | reverse complement strand
CGATCATCCTGCTCACCGCGCGCCCCGACTCACTCCTCCGGACGATCCGCTCCCGCGCCCGTCGCCTGACCTTTTCCCCGCTCGCCATCGAAGAATTGGAGTGCTATCTCTCGGCCCACTACCCACGACCTGCCGCCGAGACGGCACTGCTTGCCCGGTTGGCGAGAGGCCGCCTCGGTGCTGCCCTCTCGATCGACCTCTCGCTCTACCGACAGGAACGACGGACGCTTGTCGAACTGCTGGAACTCCTCGTCGAAGGAGAGCGACGATTTCGCCTTCTCAAGGCCGCCGAGTTTCTCGGAAAGAAGGAGCGCGAAGAGTTTGAGCACCTGCTCGATCTCCTCGATGGCCTCCTGCGGGACCTTCTCCTCGTGGCAGGCGGCGCCGGTCAGGCCGCGGTGGTCAATCTCGACATTGCCGACCGACTCGAAGATCTTGCGTCCCGACTCCCCGTGGCCCGCCTCATCTTGTGGATCGACCGCTTCGACCAGCTTCGCCGTCAGCTGCGTGTCAACATCAACCGGCAGATCGCGACCGAGGCCGTCCTCTTCTCCCTGGCCCTGCCGCGGTCCGAGCCGTCTCCGAGGTTCCCCGCGCGTCCTTGACAGGGCCTTGCGCGGTCTTTATGCTCTTCCATTTGCGTGATGAGGAAAGCGCTCTCCGCCGAGTGAATTAAAAAGAGCGTCAGCAAAAAAGAGAGATGGTTGTCCGCGTCAGCCCACTCGGAAGGGCCACGTAGAGATTGGGTATGTTTGAGGCACTCTCCGACAAGTTGAAGAAGGTCGTTCGGGATCTCCGCGGAGAGGGTCGGTTGACCCCGGAGCATCTCGACCTTGCCCTTCGGGAGATCCGCCTCGCGCTGCTCGAAGCGGACGTCAACTTCAAGGTCGTCCGTGCCTTCATCGACCGGGGGCGCACCATGGCTCTCGGCCAAGAGGGGCTCGATCGACTCTCCCCGGGTCAGCAAGTGGTCAAGATCGTCCACGACGAACTGGCCGAGATGCTGGGGGGCACCTCGAGCCGGCTGCTCTTTACCTCGCGTCGCCCCAATGTCGTGATGATCGTTGGGCTGCAAGGGTCTGGGAAGACGACCTCGACCGGCAAGCTCTCCCGGTGGTTGCAGACCCATCAGGAGCGCAATCCATTGCTGCTCTCCGTCGACGTCTATCGCCCGGCCGCCCGCGAGCAGCTCGCCGTTATTGGACAAGCCGTCGGCATTCCGGTCTTTGATGGTGCAGGGCTGGATGACCCCCTGGCACTCTGTCGCGCGGCACGTCTCCACTGTGAGCAGGTCGGCTTCGATACGCTGCTGATCGACACTGCCGGACGTCTCCACATCGATGATGCCCTCATGGTTGAGTTGCAGGGGATCAAGACGGAGATGCAGCCGATCGAGACCCTCTTTGTCGCCGACGCCATGACCGGTCAGGACGCGGTGCGCAGCGCGGCTGAGTTTCACGAGCGGATCGGTCTCTCCGGTGTTATCCTCACCAAGATGGATGGCGACGCCCGCGGCGGTGCGGCACTCTCCATCAAAGAGGTGACGGGCCAGCCGATCAAATTCGTCGGAGTTGGCGAAAAGTATGACGCCTTCGAACTCTTTCATCCCGACCGGATCGCTTCGCGGATTCTGGGGATGGGGGACGTTCTCTCACTCATCGAGAAGGTCCAAGCCGAAGTCGATGAGGAGAAGGCGATTGAGTTGCAGGAGAAGATGGCGCGAAATGCCTTCACCTTGGAGGACTTTCGCGATCAGCTGCAGCAGGTCAAGAAGCTCGGCTCCTTGCAGAGTATTCTCGACATGGTCCCCGGTGACCTGCTTTCCGGGATGCCGAAGATGACGCCGGAGATGTCCGGGGTCATGGAGCGGGAGATGAAGCGCACGGAGGCGATCATCAACTCGATGACGCTGGCCGAGCGTGATAACCACCTCCTGCTCAGCCCCTCGCGCCGACGGCGAGTTGCAATGGGCAGCGGTACGACGATCAACGACGTCAATAAGCTCCTCAAACAGTACGGCGAGATGAAGCAGATGATGGGGCGAATGATGGAAGGGCAGGGGTTTCTTGGCGGTCTCCGTGGCAAAGTAGCCCGGAAATTGGCCAAGGCGCCCGTGCGCAAGAAACGGCCGAAGAAGAAGAAACGATAGCCCGACGTGGGACAGCCGTGTCCCCATCCGGGAAGCTCCGGCGAGAACCGACAGAGTACAACTGGCGGAGCACAACTGACGGAAACGTTATCCTAGGGGAGGAAGTTACCTTGCTAGCGATTCGATTGACGAGACAGGGAGCCAAGAAGCGACCCTTCTACCGCGTGGTCGTCGCCGAGAAGCGCGCCAAACGGGATGGACGGTTTGTCGAGATTGTTGGCTTTTACAATCCGTGCCGGGAGCCGATCGAACTCAAGCTCGATCACGACCGGATCAGCTACTGGATCAAGTGTGGGGCCCAGCCGACCGACACGGTGCGGGGTCTGATCCGCCGCAGCGAGAAGGCTGCGACGCCGGTGGTCGAGTAGCAGTACGGGAGAGGAGGATCGACGGTCCTCCCGTACGTCTGGTGAACGCATCATGAAAGAGCTGGTAGAACTGATTGCCCGGGCACTGGTCGACCGCCCCGAGGGGGTTGTCGTCCGTGAAGCGGAGGAGGCTCAGGCGACTGTCCTGGAGCTTCGCGTTGCCCAGGGCGACTTGGGAAAGGTCATCGGCAAGCAGGGCAGGACCGCACGCGCGATCCGCACCATTCTTAACGCCTCTGGCACCAAGCTCAAGAAGCGATTTGTTCTCGATATCGTGGAATGATGGACCAAGGAGAGCGCGAACTGATCGGTGTTGCGCGCATCGCGCGACCGCGGGGCGTTCACGGAGAGGTGATCGCGGATCTCCTGACAGACTTTCCCGACCGCTTTGCCCCTGGGCAGCGAGTCTATCTCCAACTCTTCAGTGGAGAGGTGGAGATGACCACTCTCGACTCGGTTCGCTTCCCCCAGGGGCGGGCGATCCTCCGATTCGAGGGGGTCGATCGGCTGGAGGAGGCGGAGCGGTTGCGCAGCTCGATCGTCTCGGTGACGCGAGAGGAGCTGGTTCCCTTGCCGGCTGATACCTACTACGATTTTGATCTGGTGGGGTGCCGGGTAGAGACGAAGACGGGAGAGTGGATTGGTACGGTCCGTCGTGTCGATCATTACGGAGCTTCACCGTTGCTGGCAGTCGATGGGCGTCCCGCTGGCAGATCGGGGGAGCTGCTCGTCCCCTTTGTCGCCCAGATCTGTCCCGAGGTCGACCTCTCTGCGCGGCGGATCGTCGTCGATCCCCCAGAGGGGCTCTTTGATTAGCGACCCAGCTCCAGCTGGAATTCTGTTTTTGGGAAGAGTGAGGCGTTGTGCGTTTTGATCTGCTGACGATCTTCCCGGAGTTCTTTCGAGGGCCGATCGATCACGGGATCATTCGGCGGGCTCGTCAGCAGTCGCTGATTTCGATTGACGTTCACGACCTGCGCACGTTTACAGACGACCGGCACCACATCGTCGATGACCGACCCTTCGGGGGGGGAGACGGGATGGTGCTCAAGCCGGAGCCGATCTTTCGAGCCGTCGAGCACCTCCGCTCGGTGCAGTCCCCGCCGGAAGAGACTTCGACCTGTGTGCTGCTGCTCTCTCCGCAGGGAAGGCCGTGGACGCAGCAGGAAGCGGCTCGGATGGCCCGGCAGTACCAGCGGCTGATCATGATTTGCGGGCGGTACGAGGGGGTCGATGAGCGGGTCGTCGAGCATCTCGTGAACGAAGAGGTCTCGATCGGGGACTATGTGTTAACGGGGGGCGAGCTCCCCGCCCTGGTGGTCGTCGATGCGGTGACCAGGTTGCTGCCAGGCGTTCTGGGAAGCGAGACGTCGGCCGTCCACGATTCGTTCTCAGAAGGCGCGGGTGGGCTGCTTGACTCCCCCCACTACACCCGGCCAGCCTCCTTTCGTGGATGGCCAGTGCCGGAGGTTCTGATCAGCGGTCACCACGGGGAGGTCGCACGTTGGCGGCGGCGGGCCGCCCTCAAAAAGACGTTGCGCTGCCGTCCAGACCTTTTGGCGACGGCTGCTCTCAGTGAGGAAGAGCGTGCTTGGCTCGCCTCTTTGGCGGACTCTCCCAAGGGAGGGGGCAGACCAGATGAGGGATGAGGCCCGGCTGACGGGAAAGAAGAAACGCTCCGGATTGACAG
>JBMUAP010000344.1:0-4212 GCA_049454155.1 Blastocatellia bacterium | reverse complement strand
AAATCCAACCCAACCGATGAGAAGTGTGAGCATGACCATCCCGAGAATTCCCGTGAGAACCCGGCGAGCGACCATTTCGAGCTGCTCTTCCTCGAACTGAAAAGAGGGAAAGCGTGGGTAGTCGCTGGCTTGGAGCATCGTGCGTTTGACGACGAGTGGGGTAAAGAAGGCGCGCCACTCCTGATGAAAGCGGTCGACGAGGCCGAGAAAATGGCGGTAGCGGGAGAGGCTGGTCCCGGCCACCTCGTTAAGCGCCGCTTGTGTCACGATGGCGGGGGAGAGAAAGCGCAACCGGTCGACGAGTTCTTGCTGACCGAGCGTCTGCTGGTCGAACCGATCGAGGACGGGTTGAACGAGCCGTTCCGTCTCATCCTGAATCGCCAGGGTGCGGAGGGCGAAGTCGTTCGGGTCCGGTTGCCCCCCGGCCGTCAGTTCAGGGTGGTCTTCGAGATACTTGGAGAGCAGTTGACTCGCCTTGGCGGTCGCCTCGGCGGTGGCCCGTCGGGTTGCCTGGACCATCTCGACTCGCGAAGGAACCGGGTAGAGGGAAGAGGCCCCGACACTGAGGACCGAGGGGATCAGCAGAACAAAGAGGAGCCAGAGCCCGGCGAGTGCCGTGGCATTGGTCGCCGACGAGCGTCCGATGGCGTTGACGACGATGGCCAGTGCAAACCAGAAGGCGCCGTAGCCACCGACAATCCCCACCCAGAGCAGCATCCGAAGCCAGGCTTCTTCCGCCTGCAGTTCGACCTCCCCCAACAGAAAACCAGCGATCGAGAAACCGAGGGTCAGGCAGAGGACGACGAGGGCACGCAATCCGATCTTGCCGAGGACGAACTGGCGCAGGCTGACCGGTTGCGAGAGGATCATCTGCAGTGTCCCTTGTTCCCGTTCCGCCGAGAGAAGGTTGTAGCAGAGGGCGAGGATCAGCAGGGGAAAGAGGTAGAGGATGACAAAGGCGAGATCGAAGCGACCCGCGAGGAGATTGGTCGGGTTCTCGACCTCGTCGTTGTCGGCGAAGGTCTGCTTGCTCTGGGAGGAGACCTTGAAGTAGTAGGGGTAGATATCACTCTGTCCGACGCTGAGGGAGGCGAGAGGTCCCGGTGGCAGGAGCGCATAGCGGGTCCCGGCACGGCCCGCCGCGACGGCGGGGAGCTGGGGATTGGTGAAGGCGGAAGCTGGTTTTCCGCCTTGCTGGATGGCGACGATCTCCTCCTGGGCACGGGCAAGACGGGTCCGCTCCTCTGCCTGTGCGGCTTGGAGAGTGGTTCGTTGAAAGTCGACCCAGGTCGAGCCGTTGTAGATTCCATACCCGATCAGCAGGGCAAACAACGGGGTGATGATCCAGAGGGTACGGTCCGCGAGGAGCGTCCGCCATTCGTGTCGCAGAATGATGCCAAGTGTCTTCATGGTCGAATCCATCAGGCCTCGTGAAGGGATCGCCGGGCCGTCCAGATGGCGGCCGCGAATGTCAAGACGCACCAGAGAAGGAGGATCGCGAGGCTCAGTGCCTGCTTCCGGAGGGCCCAAGTGGTCGAGGGGGCGGTGTACTGGAACTCCTCGACGGTCTCCCACAGCTCGGGTGGAGCGAGATAGGCGAAGGACTGCTTGACGGCTTGGTAGGTCAGGTCGTCGTTCATCTTTTTGACGAGCAGGCGGCGATACTTCTCTGCCGCGGCGGCAAAGTCTTGGTGGTGGGCGAAGTCGGTTCCGGCCAGCCCCATCGAGAGGGATTGAATGGCCAGCATGGGAGTGACCAGCGCGCTGAGCTGTCTCAGTCGATTCTGCTGGTCAAAGCGTTGCCAGAGATTCCCATAGTTCCGGTCGAAGACGACATTGCCGTGCTCTTCGCTCTCCTGGAGGGAGAGCCCGGCGAAGTTGACCGGCAAGGCCTCGACCGTCTCGACCCCGTACTGTTTCAAGACGCGCGCTTTCAGTGCGGCGGTCCGCTGGTCGCTCGTCTGGTGGCCATCGGGCCCACTCCGCATCTCCCGATCAAGGATCTGCTGAAATTCGAAGGCGGATGGCGTGGGGTAGACGTGCCGGGCGATATCGGCAGCGGCGCGCGGGGCGATCAATCCATTGAGGATCCAGAAGGCGAGCAGGATGACCAGCGAGAGGGAAGAGGTTTTGGCCTTTGCCGAGACAGTCAGTGAGATTCCGATAAAGAGAGTGAAGTAGGCGAGGTAGCTGAAGAACATCCCGAGGAGCCGTGGCGCGCTGCTGCGGAGGAGGCTCTGCTCCGCGGTGAGGGCGAGGGCGGCGATCCCAAGGATGGTCGCGGGGACGAGGAGGACCCCGAGGGCCCCGGCGATCCCGAGGGCCTTGCCGAGCACCAGATCGGTGCGGGAGACGCCGAGACTCAGCAACTGCCGGAGTGTCCCCTGTTCCCGCTCCCCGACAAAGGCGGAGAAGGAGAGCAGGATGATCAGCAGCGGGATCAGTAATTGGAGGACGGTCGCGGCGGTCAGTTCGCCAAATCGCTGGACCGCGGTCAGATCTTGAGCCGGCCGGTGCTTGAATTCGTTCTGCTTGTGGGCTTCCAGCCAGACAGACTGACCGACAAAGGGGTCGATGCCACGATCGAGCATCGCCGGCAGCATCTTTGGCTTGAAGGCATAGATCCCATAGTGGGCCGCCGAGTGTGGGTTTTTCGCGGGCTGGCGCAGCCACTGTTCCCGTGTCTCCGCTTGGGCGAGATCGTGCTGCCGTTTGACCCCCCGATGGTGCCATCCCCCGGTCAGCAAGGCGGCGAGCAATAAGAGCAGGACGATACCCGCCGCCCAGTGAAAGCGCTTGTCGCGCAGCATCTCCGTGAATTCCTTGCGAGCAATCAGTCGAATCATAGACCTTCCTGGACCTTCCCGTTCTGGGGGGGCTCTTTTCTCCCCTCTTTGGCGATGGTCACGCTGTCAGAGCAGGCAGAGTGATCGAAAACTTGGCAAATTGGATCATCGGGCAAGCTCCCTTGGTTGGCGAGGGAAATTGCACGAATGGTCCGGATTGGGCGATCAGTTGTCGGAATGGTCCGCTGGTTGGTTCGGGTAATTCAGTCGATTCGACTGGGGGCATCGAATGGAAGAGGGGCCGGCGACGGGACGGCACGAGCGGAACTCGATCCACGACCAGCGTCTGACCGGTCGGGCGGGATGGGTGGCCATTGATCGGACCAGATCGACCATTCATTGAAAAGGGCTGGTGCGATCTCTCCCTGATGAATACTTGTTCCCTTTTTACAACGCCAGATCCGGGGGCCGTGGCCCGCAGCGGATCCAAGATGGAGAAGGAAGCAAGGGGGAGGAGGATCGCATGAGAAGCGTTCGTTTGATGATGGCTGTCCGTTTGTGGGCGGCTGTGAGCATCGTGAGCATGCCAGTGCTGGCCCAGAATGTCTCTGGGACACTCTCCGGAGTGGTGCAGGATAGTCGGGGCGAGCCGATTGCCCAGGCGACGGTGACGCTGACCGATGAGCGTCGCGATTGGCGACGGGAGAGCACTGCCGACGGCAATGGGCAGTTTCGTCTCACCGGACTGCCCCCGGGGAGCTACCAGATTGAGGTTGGTCAGACCGGATTTGCCGCCTACCGCCCCGAGACGCCGTTGCGGCTCTTGGCGGGGGAGACACCTTTCTTGACGATCACCCTCCAGCCGGTCGGGGTGACCGAATCGATCGTGGTGACCGCGAATGTCGATCAGATCGCCCAAGCGCGGACGAATGCGAGTCGGGGGGGCACCTTCAATGAGACCGAGAACACAGACCTGCCGATGGTGGCCGGTGGGCAAGGTCGAAACTATCGTAACCAAGTCTATCTCCTGCCCGGGGTGACCCCCTCGGCCCAGAGATCCGCGCATGCTCCGTTTTCGATCAATGGGTTGCGTCCGGTCAACACGGTCAACGTCATGGTCGATGGAGCGGACTTCAATGACCCCTTGGCTGGGATCTTGAATGGGACCGGGCTCAGTGAGCAGCCGGTGAGTCAAGAGGTCCTTTCAACAACGGAAGTGCAGACCAACAACTACAAGGCGGAATACGGTCGGGCCGCCGGGGGGACGATCAACCTCGTCACGCAGCCGGGTTCCAACACGTGGCATGGGAAGCTCTACAATTTTCACCGCAACGCCGCCTTCGACGCGCGCAATCCGATCTTCAACCGCAAGGGGCTCTTTCTGCGCAATCACTTTGGGGTCGTCTTGAACGGGGCGATTCTCAAG
>JBMUAP010000343.1:0-4212 GCA_049454155.1 Blastocatellia bacterium | reverse complement strand
GGAGTGCGTGCGGCGGGCGGAGTCACCACCTGGGGAGTGATCGTCAAAAGGGCTTCGCCAATGGCGGTGGCTCGATCAAAGGTCTCGCCATCCTCGCGGAGAAGGAGTTCGACCTGGTTGGCGGCAAGTGTGCGCAGAGTGACCCCTGGGGAGCCATTCCCTGCTGTCGTGGGTCGTTCAGTCGCTTCGAGGCGGAGGCGGACGGCTCCTGTGGCAAGGATTGTCCTGGGGAGACTGCGATCTCCCACCACGACATAGCGAAGGTCGAGCTGTTCGGCCTCCACTTGGTGAGGGTGACCTTCGGGACGGCCCGCAGCGCGGACCTGCCCCCGTGCCAGCGCCCGGGTCAGCCGCTCCTCCGGGTCGAGGTCGGCGTCGATCTCGCGGGCAGTGAGTTCGGTGGCGCTGCCATCGAGCACCGCCGACAGAGAGGCCCCCCCACGCAGCTCGATCCGGGTCAAGCGACGGGTCTGCGGATCCAGTCGGCCGAGCAGCGATTCGGCGCGAGCCATCCGCTCCCCCTGCACCAGTTGGGCCTGCCCTTCAAAGCGGAGATGCCAGGACTGCTCGTCGTAGAAGGCGCGCTGACTGCGAATCTCCAGGCGGGCTCCCTCGGCCGAAGGGGGTCTGGTCGCGTCCCCCTCTCTGGCGCGGCCCTGGCTCTTGATCCAGACAGCGGAGAGCAGCTCCACCTGCCGGCTTTCAGCGAGGATTCTGGCCCCAATCGCGCTGCCATCCAGCTCCCCTTGCCGGAACTGGATGGCGACGGGCGTGCTGGCAATCTGACTCTCCTGCTCGAATTGCAGGATCTCTGTCGTGGCCCCCCCCACGACTTGATCGGTGAAGGTGAGCAGGCTCCGCGATGGGTAGAAAGCGGCGTGGTTGGCCTGGATTCGCGTCGTCTTCGGGCTGGTCTCGCCCGTCACGGGATTTCCGAGGACGGTGACATCGGCCTTGACCAGTTCGTGATGGCCATCCGAAAAGGAGAGCTCCTCCGCGGCGAGAATGCGAATCCCCTCGCGGCCATTGCGCATGCGGACATTCCGGTAGCCGAGGATCCGTGAAACCAGCTCCGGCGCCATCTTGCCCTCCCGGCGGGAGGAGGAGATCGGACGCGCTTGTCGGCGAGTATGGAGGAAGGCGTAGACCACTCCAATCACCGTCGCCACGAGGACTACGCCCGCAACGACTCGGCCCACGATCTGTAATCGATCTCTCGTCATGTTTCCTTCCCGACTTCCTGCCTTGGCAAAGATGCCGACGGTCCCATTCGCAGTCTGGCCCCCCTCTCCTTCGAGCCCAAACTGGGCAGGGGTGGGGGGGAGGCGAGGGAGATGGCCGTCTCAGCCCAACCTCGCGACCTCGACAGTATACCACCAGGCAGAGCTGGAGAACCGAACGGAGAGGGATCTCTTTCGCGACCAGCTTCCCTGTCTTTCCGGGAGCCAGGAAAAGGAACGGCGATGGTCCGATCGAGCACGTCATCTTCCGAAGAGCCATGGTATAGTGACCCCGTTCGTGAGCGCCTTTCAGGGAGCCTTGCCAGCCCCTCTCCTGCGGGACAGCCTGTGTTGAGAGGGAGACAAGAGAGAATCACTCACCATTCGCCATCCCGGAGAGCCGACCGACTGCGTCTCGACAGCAACGTGCTTGTGCGCGACAAAAAAACCGAAGAGGAGATCGTCTGATGAGCAGTGTCATCCAGCGAAAGGTGGTCCGACGACGGACCTACGACGCCGTCATTGTCGGATCTGGCGCCACGGGAGGCTGGGCCGCAAAGGTGCTCACCGAGCGCGGCCTGCGGGTGATCGTCCTCGAAGCGGGACGTGCGACCGACCCCCAACGTGACTACCGCATGATGATGCAACCGTATGAGTTGCCCTACCGTGGGGTTGCCCCAGGTTCGGTCTATGCCCCCCGCCAACCAATCCAGTCGAAGTGCTATGCCGCGACCGAGTATGCCCGCCACTTCTTCGTCGACGATCTCGACAACCCCTACACCACCCCGGAGAACCGTCCCTTCTGGTGGATCCGGGGGCGCCAGGTCGGCGGGCGGTCGCTGACCTGGGGGCGTCAGTCCTACAGACTCTCCGAATTTGATTTCAAGGCGGCCAGCCGGGATGGGTACGGCCAAGATTGGCCCTTCTCCTACCAGGAGCTGGAGCCGTACTATCGGCAAGTCGAGTCGTTCGTCGGGATCAGCGGGGCAGTGGAGAACCTCCCCCAGTTGCCGGACAGCCTCTTCCTGCCCCCGATGGCGATGACCTGCGGCGAGCACCTGCTCAAGCGGGCGGTCGAAGGCAAATGGGCCGACCGCCGGGTGACGATCGGGCGCGCCGCCATTCTGACACGTCCACACCAGGGGCGGGCCGCCTGCCATTACTGCGGCAACTGCAATCGGGGCTGCGACACGCACTCCTACTTCAGCAGCGTCGGGTCGACACTCCCAGCGGCCGCCAAAACGGGCCGCTTGACCTTGCGACCGAACGCGATCGTCCGCGAAATCATCGTCGATCCGAACAGCGGGCGGGCGCGGGGAGTCCGCATCGTCGATCAGCGGACCCGCCAGGAGGAGGAGGTGCTGGGGCGAACGGTCGTCCTCTGTGCCTCGACCCTCGAATCGACGCGCATCCTGCTCAACTCGAAATCACGTCAGCACCCTGCCGGCTTCGGAAACTCGTCGGGCGTCGTTGGTCATTACCTGATGGACCACATGTTCGGGTTGAGCGCATCGGGAACCGCTCCGCAGCTGCGTGGAAGCGCCTACGACTACTCGGATGGCCGAGCCAATGGCATCTACATCCCCCGGTTCCGCAATCTCGGCGCGAAAGGGCCCGACAAGGGCAGCGAATTCCTTCGCGGATATGGGCTGCAAGGCAAAGTTGGGCAGGGATACCGCTACCAACACGCCCGCCAGCAGCCCGGCTTTGGGGCCGATTGGAAACGGCAAGTGCGCGAAGATCCGAACGAGGTCACCTTTTCCCTCGGGGCTTGGTGCGAGATGTTGCCGCGCTGGGAGAACCAGGTGACGATCGATCCGGAGCGGGTCGATGCCTGGGGAATCCCGGTGCTGAAGATCGACTGCACCCACGGGGAGAATGAGCGGGCCATGGCGCGGGATGCCGTTGCGTCGATCCCGGAGATGGTCGATGCCGCCGGATTCCGCCTGGAGACGCTGAGTACGACACCGGCCCCCCCGGGCTTCTGCATTCATGAAGTGGGCACGGCCCGCATGGGGAGTGACCCCAAGACCTCCGCGCTCAACCCCTCGAACCAGCTGTGGGATGCGCGGAACGTCTTCCTGACCGATGGGGCCTGCTTCGTCAGCCAAGGCTGCCAGAATCCAACCTTGACGATGATGGCGATCACGGCCCGTGCCTGCGACCATCTCGTCGAGCAGCTGCGACGCGGGGAACTCTGATCAGGCGTGACCGCTGGAAGCTATCCAGCAGAGAGGAGAAGAGATGAAGAGAGCGTTGTTCCCTTCCCCAATGATCGGGCGAGCGAGGATGGGTTGGCGGGCTGGTTGGGTGAGCGGGCTCTTCCTGCTCAGCCCGCTGATCAGCAGCGGACCCGTCTCCTCCGCGCCACAGTCACCGGTACCCCCGCCAGTTGCAGGGGTACCAGATGAAGCAGCGCTGAGCCGCTTGCTCAGCAAGGTCGAGGAGGCCCGTGGAGGACCGGGTCCGTCGAGCCTGACGATGGTCGGCAAGTTCCGGCGGACATCGGGGACCGCCGTCGTCGAGGGAGAGATCCAGATCGAGATGCTCCTCCCCGACAAGCTCCTCAAGACGGAGAAGACCAATGCACGGCAACGGACGGTGGTCACACTGCAGCAGGCGCTCAGTGGGGAGGTGGCCTGGGTCGATCGGCGGGTCACCCAGTCGCTCGGCGACGACGGTGCCGGGGAGACGACGCGGGGCGCGGCGGGCATGAACCGGCCAGAAGGGATTCAAACTCGTGGGATGCGCGATGTGGTCGGAGGAACCTCGGTCAATCGGATCGAGATGCCGGGAGCGACCGTCGGAACCGAGCGGACCGTCATGGGCATGCCGATCCCACAACCAGGTGGACCCGACGCCAGTCGATCTCCCGGCTCGATCCGGGACGCCGCGATCCAGACCGCCGAACCCGCGAGAACGGGCCCTCCCGGGATCGAGAACCCGGAAGTGCAGGCCGCACTGCGCGATCAATTGCTGCGGGAGTTCGCCT
>JBMUAP010000342.1:0-4213 GCA_049454155.1 Blastocatellia bacterium | reverse complement strand
TGTTCACGGACATCGATACCGACGCCTCTATGCGTTTCCGATCGAGACCGCCCGGGGCGACTTTTACGCTCCACCGTCGACTGGACCTGCCCTGGTGGAAGCCCTCTCCTTTCTGGAGCGGGAGACCGCGCCCGGGGATCGCATTCTGGTCCTTCCGGAGGGGAGTGAGCTGGCCTTTCTCACCGGACGACGAATGCCCCTCAGACACCAGATCTTCCTGCCGGGGCTGATGAGTTCCAGCGAAGAGCGGATGATGTTGCAGTCCCTGGAGCGGTCGCCCGTCGAGTACCTTTTTCTGGTCAATCGGCCGACGCGCGAATTTGGGGCGATCGCGTTTGGGCGTGACTTCTACCGTCCCTTTGGGGATTGGATCGAGACCCACTATCGACAAGTCACTACCTTGGGAAAGGGGGCGATCCCCTCCGCACAGATTGGAGATCCGACCTTCTTCATTCACGTCTATCGCTGGTCGGGGACACTCCCGTCCCCTCAATGATCCTTGACCTGGGAGCGGGAGAAGAGAAATCCTGCCGCCAACAGGCTGAGAAGCAGTCCTTCCCCAAGCAGTACCTGCCGCAGCGGAATGTACTCGACCAAGAAAGCCGTGAAGAGGCTGCCAATCGGCATTCCCCCCCGAAAAGCGACGACGAAGATGCTCGTAACTCGGCCCCTCATCTCGTCCGTCACCAACAATTGGACCAACGAGGTCGTCAAGGAGAAGACGCACATCATGAAGACACTGGCGATGAAGAGGATGGGATAGGCAAAGTGGATGGTTGGAGAGAGGGTGAACCCAACGATCGAGAGTCCGAATCCGATCTGCATGAGGAGGGCATACCGCCCCTTGCGGCGGATATTGCCCATTCCTGCGACGATGAGCGCCCCTGTCACCGCTCCGGCTCCAGAGATGGCGGCGAGGATCGAGTTTCCCTTGGCGCCTGTCAGAAAGATGTCCTTGGCGAAGACGGCCAGGAAGGTGGTGACTTGCAGTCCCAAGAACGTGCTGGCGAAAGCGAGAAAGGTCAGCGAGCGGAGTCCCTCCTTGCGCCAGACAAAAGAGAGGCCCTCGCGCATCTGGCTGCGCAGATCGCCGGTGACGGTCCGCGGGATGTGGCGCACACTCAGCGCTTGCAGCGCGAAGATCACGGCGATGAAGGAGAGTCCATTGACTCCAAAAGAGACGGAGGCGGCGAGCATCTGATCGGCAAAGATGACAAAGGGAAAGCTCGCGGTCGTCGCCCCGACCACCCGCGCCAATTGAAACTGGATCGAGTTGAGGGCGATCGCGTTGGGCAGATCCCCCTTGGCAACCAGCATCGGAATCAGGGATTGATAGGCGGGGCCACCAAAGGCTTGCACGCAACCGGTGAGGAACGACAACATTAGCGCGGAGGTGACCAGGAGGACCGTCGGCGGCTGGACGAGGGCAAGGATGGAGAGGGTGAGGGCAAACCCGAGCTGGAGGAACTGCGAGGTGAGCAGGATGCGGCGCCGGTCCACCCGATCCGCCAGCACTCCCCCGACTAAGGTGAAGAGGAGGATCGGAGCGGTGCTCAAGAAGGCGTTGAGCCCAAGGTAGCGCGCATCGTTGGTCAGCTGCAGGAGCAGCCAGTGAAGCGCTGTCTCCTGCAGCCAAGTTCCAGAACTGGAAGTAAAGGCCCCAAACCAGAGGAGTCGAAAATCACGATAGGCAAAGGCGCGGAAGAGACGCCCCATTGGGCTGTTCGCTTCCGCCTCGTGAATGGCCGTCGCCTCTGGATCGGCAGCAGATTTCATGACCAGATGTTCCGCGCGCGGCCCACGGTTGGTGGCATCAATTGGTGATGTCGTGTGTCCGGCTGCTCTCCCGGATAGGGAGGTAGATCGCTTCCCACTCCCGATGTGCGGGGTGGTCGGCATAGGCCTTGAGGGCGGCCTCATCGGCGAACTCCATCACAAAAGCGGCATCAAAGGGCATATCGGCAGAAGGCCCTTGCACCTTGAGGGTCTTGATCCAGATGTTCCGCACCCCTGGGATCTTTCCTGCCATGACCCGAACTCCGTCGAGCGCCTGCTGTCGTTGGGCGGCCGTCGCCTCTTTCTTCCATTTGACCGTCACGACGTGGACGACCGACTTGGGGGCGCCGAACTGGTTCTGCCCAATGACGATGCCAGTGATCAAGAGCACTGGCAGAAGAGTGCCGAGGAGAACGCGACCTGCGGTCTTTTTATTCATAGAGATCTTCTTTCCCTCCCAAAAAGCGGCCCATTCCCCAGGACCAGGTCCATGGGAGTGGGAGTCTGAAATGACCCCTTGCGCGGCAAGGGGAGAATTTGTCCCCCCTGGTCGGGGTGGCAACACTTGATCAGTGTACAATGCCACCCCATCCGTCTCAAATTCGGTTGGGGTGGCGAGGTGTGGAGGGGCGCCTACTTCTTTTGTCCGGTAAAGGTGCCTTCGGCGAGGCCGGCGAGGCTGATCTTACCTTGGATCTTCTGGCCATCGGTGGTGCCGGAGACGGTGACCGTGCCCTCGACCTGGCCGCTCACCTTGAAGGAGAGTTCGAACTGTTCGCCAGTGATGGTTCCCGTGACGGGGTATTCACCAAGCATGCCCTGATACTTTCCGGTGAGAGTTCCGTCCTTCTGGGTGAGCTGAAAGGTCGGGTTGCCGGACCCCTGATCCGTCTCGACCTGGACGTCCCAGGTCCCGCTCAGATCGAATGAGGCGGTGCTCGGGGCAGCGGGCGTGGGAGGCACCGCTGGGGCTGGCGCCGACGCCGCGGCGGCATCTGTCGCGCGTGTTCCGCTCCACTCATCCTCGACAAAGCCGCCGAAACTGACGGTACCTTTGACCGTATCCCCGTCGACCGTGCCGGTCATCGTGATCTGCAGGTCGTTGTCTTGAAACTTGACGCTATAGCCGAACTCGACGGCGGCTCCCTTGGCCGTCCCCTTGACGGCGAGTCCACCGGCGCCACCGCCACCCTCGCGTTTGAGCTCACCCGTCAGAGTTTCTCCTTCGACTGCCAGCATCGCGCGAAACTTGACAGGTCCGTTCGGAGTGTTCATCGTCAAGTCCCAAGCTCCGGCAGCCGGGGAGGGCTGAGCGAAGGCAGGGAGACCGATCAAGAGGCAGAGACCAAGCATCAGCAGCGGGTAGCGAGTGGATGGGCGCATAAATGGAGACCTCCTCGAGTGGATTGGCAAGGGACAGGGATCGAACAGAAAGAGAAGCGTACACACCCCGAGAATCTCTGTCAAACGCCACTTTGGTCATTGATCCTGAGGGCCCCGAAATGTTCTCTCTCCGCACCCAGCCGCTTTCGGGCAAGCAGGGAATGGCTCAAATTGACCGTCGCCTGGAGTCCATCCGCGAGGACAGGACGCGAGGGCATACGACTGGACAGGCGATTGGGAAGAAGTCGGGGGGAGAGGGAGGTGCATTGATGGAAGCAACTGGAGAATGCGCACTGGGCATGAGCCCGCGGCAAGGTCGAGAAGAGAAAGAGGAGGGCAGGGGCGGAGTCGACGATGTCGTGGCCGTCATTCCTGCTCGCTATGGTTCGCCCCGCCTTCCCGGGAAACCGCTGCTCGATGTGGGGGGGACGCCGTTGATTGTGCACGTGGTGCGATGCGCGGCAGCAGCCCGGGGAATCGATCGGGTGCTGGTGGCGACGGACGACGAGCGGATCGCCGCCGTCGTGGAGTCGGCGGGAGGCGAGGCGATGATGACCTCGCCCGATCACCGGACGGGAACGGATCGGCTGGCGGAGGTGGCCAGTCGAATCGATGCGGGCATCCTCATCAATCTGCAAGGGGATGAGCCCTTCCTCGCGCCCGAGACGATCGAGGCGGCCCTGCTGGCCGACCCTTCCCTCGTCATGAGCACGACCAGTGAACCGATCGGCGCGATCGAGGATCTGCTCAGCCCCCACGTCGTCAAGGTGGTGACGGACCCGGCCGGCTTCGCTCTCTACTTCTCCCGACAGCCGATTCCCTTTCCCCGCTCTGCAGTTCTTGAGCACGGATCTCTGCCCGCGGCGCTGGCGGCACATCCCGAACTCCTCTCCCGCTATCGCAAGCATTCCGGACTCTACGTCTATCGCCGCGAGTTCCTGCTGGCCTTTGCCAACTGGGCGACGACTCCCCTCGAATCGCTCGAGGCCCTCGAACAGCTGCGGGCACTCGAGCACGGCGTGCGGATTCGCGTGGTTCCGGTAGAGCACCGCTC
>JBMUAP010000341.1:0-4225 GCA_049454155.1 Blastocatellia bacterium | reverse complement strand
GATCGCTCGCCCCCAAGACGTATAGGAGGGGCAGGTAGTGTTCCGGCGTCGGGATCGCAAGCCGTGCCTCCTCCCCGAGCCTCTCCCACTCGATCAAGGGGAGCGGGTCCCGCTCGATGAGGGATCGACGGACGCGCGCCTCGAAGCGGACAGCCCAGTCCTCGGCAGGCCCATCGGGTTGGCCCCAGCGGTAGGCAGCGAGGTTGTGGACGAGGTTGCCACTCCCCAGAATCATCACCCCCTCCTCGCGCAGTGCGGCGAGCCGACGGCCCAGCTCGTAATGGAAGGGCCCCGCTTCGCGCCGGTCGATGCTCAACTGGACAACCGGGATCCCGGCTTGGGGAAAGAGGCGACACAGGACTGACCAAGACCCGTGATCGAGCCCCCAATGCTGATCGAGCCGTACAGGAAGCGGACCGAGCCGCGCGGCAATCTCTTCGGCGAGAGCAGGGCTTCCTGGCGCTGGGTATTGGACGGCATAGAGCTCCGGGGGGAAGCCGCCAAAGTCGTGGATCGTGCGAGGGGCGGCCATGGCCGTCACCGCGACTCCATTGACATACCAGTGGGCCGAGATGACCAGGATGGCCCGCGGCTGCCCGAGGGACTCACCGAGAGCCTCCCAGCCCCGTGCGTAGACGGTCTCGACCACGGCATTCAACGGATTGCCGTGGCCCACGAAGATCGCTGGTTGTCGTTTCTCTTGCATCGCCGGTGGATTCGTTGCGGATGAGTTCTAGCGCGAGCGGGTGAGCCGCCGGATCTCGTCATCGAGCCCGGTCATCTCCCAGCGCGCGAGGGAGATCGGGATGCTGTCGATGGCGTTGAGGCGATCGAAGAAGGCTCTGAGCGGACAGTCCTCGCCACGCGACTCACACTGCCGGGTGAAATCGGCAAGGGTCCGTTCGAGCAGGTACTTGCCGGTGATGTAGCTGGTGCCATAGCCGGGCTGGCGGAGGTAGAGGTGTTGCTCAAAGAGGAGCAGCTCCTTCTCGGTCTTCATCCAGCCGCGCGGAGTCATCTCGGAGTGGATGCCACCGGCCTCTTCCATCGTCATGGTATTGGCGTGGGCGTAGAGGGAGCCGAGGCCACGTGCCGCCCGTTGCGCGATCATGATCCAGACAATCTCGCGAGAGCGGGGGCTGTCGTCGTAGAGTCCGGCGTGCATGAACATCTCCTCGACCCCGGTCGCCGTCCCCTCGTTGCGGGTGTCGAAGATATTGTAGAGGAGGGCTCCCTGCCGAACTGGGCTGGGATGGGGCTCACGGTCCATGCGGGCGAGCTCGAACCAGTGGTAGAAGTGGGTGAAGAGGGGGAGCGGATCGAGGTGGGCCCCGATCTGGAAGAAGTTGCGCCGCTCGGCGGGGACAAATTGGCCGAGGTGCTGCCGCAGGGCCGGCTCGAGATAGTCGGCCAGGGTGAGGATCTCCTGCTCGCGCAGGAAGGTCATGAAGCGGGTGGCGGCTTGGTCGGCCTTGGCCCCGTAGGCCGCCGGTGTCGCGGCGGCCTCCAGCGGGGGCAGGCGGCGATTGCGCTGCTCCTCGAGGCGGAGGGAGGACCAAGCGCGGTCGAGTTCCCGCTTGAGCAGCTGGACCTCCTCTTCCCAGGTCATTGGCAGAAGGTGGACCTGCTGTTGGTACCAGGTGTAGTTCTCCTTGCCGATGCCGGAAGGGCCGTCCTTCTTCGGCGCTTCGGCTTCGAGCCAGGCGATCAGCTCGTCGGTCGCCTGCTGGCTCTCGGCAAGGATGGCCTGCAACCGCGGGTTGGGGCCCACTTGGGCGACCAGTGCATCGAGCTCGGCGCGTTGCGCGCGCAGGTTGCGGATTCCGGCGATCCAGAGTTCGCGTGCGTTGCCGGTGAGGTTCTGGCGGGCTTGGCGCATGAGCGGCGGGATGGCGCTGAGGTCCTTGAGAAGCCGGTCCTCCTCGGCCGGCGAGAGAGGAAACTGATAGGTCCAGAGTTCGGTCACGGCGTGATGGGTCGGCCCCTCGTGGGCGGGGACGTCGCTGCGATCACGGTGGATCGACTGGTAGAAAGCCGGATCGCGCGCCCAGGGCTTGAGGACCTGCTGGTTGAAGTCGTACCCGTTCATCTCGGCGCGGACGAGGTGCCAATCGACCTGCTCGGGCACGCTCCAGTCCCAGATCGCCATCGCGTCGAGCCGCTGCCGAAGGGCGCGGTACTCCGGCTGGCGTTCGGCAAATGTCTCTGCGGTGTAGTCAGGGGCCCCTTCGAGCAGCGGGGGACGCTCAAAAGCTCGCCACTCCCGGAAGAGGGCCAACAGATCTTGGTGTGTGCTCATCTTCTTTCCTTCCTGCTTCGACTGACAAGCGAGAGTCAAGAGCGCCAGAAGTACCAGGCAGACTGCCCTGCCGAACCACTGCGCAAGAACTTCCAACCCTATTCCGCGAAAGGCCAACATTTCCAAGTTCCTCCCTCATCAGATCGCTTCACCAGCGCTCGCCTGACACGTACGATCCCAGTGAGAATTGACGCGTCACCGAAGAGAGGGTACATTGACTCGATCCTTCAATCCAGCAAAAGACTGAGAGAACCAGACATGCTCCTCCAGACCACCCGCACGATCACCAGTTTGGCAGCGCTGCTCTTCCTGGCGGGGACGATCGCGGCACAGACCCGGCGTCCGAACATCGTCATCATCCTCGCCGATGATCTGGGCTACGGGGATTTGGGCAGCTTCAATCGCGAATCGAAGATCGCCACTCCGCACCTCGACCGGTTGGCGCGGGAGGGGCTCCGCTTGACCGACGCCCACGCTCCATCGACGTCGTGCACGCCGACACGCTACGGGATCCTCACCGGACGTTACCCGTGGCGCTCGCGGTTGAAGTCGGGCGTCCTGCCCCCCTACGGCGCGCCCCTCATCGAAGCGGACCGGTTGACGCTGCCCGGGATGCTCCGGAGCGCCGGGTATGCGACGGCGGCGATCGGCAAGTGGCACCTCGGCTGGGACTGGCCGACCGAGAATGGTGAGAAGCCCGGTGTCACTCCCGATGGGTTGAGCAACATCGACTACTCGAAGCCCCTCGCCAATGGACCGGTGACCCGTGGGTTCGACTCCTTCTTCGGGGTCGACCTGCCCAACTTCCCGCCCTACGTCTTCATTGAGAACGACCGGACGCTCGGGACACCCACCGAGCCGATCCCGGCCAACCATCCCCACATCAATCGGAAAGGGCCGATGAGCAAGGACTGGGATCCAGTGACGATCCTCCCCCGGATCACGGATCACGCCGTCCGCTACATTGCCTCGCGGGCGGGTGCTCGCCAGCCCTTCTTTCTCTATTTTCCACTGACCTCGCCGCACTACCCGGTCGTCCCGACAGCGGAGTTCCAGGGCAAGAGCGGCGCCGGGGACTACGGGGACTTCGTCATGCAGACGGACGCCTCGGTCGGAAAGCTGCTCGAAGCGCTCGATCGCCACGGCTTGGCACGCAACACCCTCGTCATCTTCACCAGTGACAACGGACCCGAGGTGGCGAGGGAGGTGGTCATCGGGGCCTACGATCGGATTGAACGTTTTGGCCACGCGAGCATGGAGCGCTGGCGTGGGGTGAAGCGGGACACCCGCGAAGGGGGCCATCGGGTGCCCTTCATCGCCCGCTGGCCGGAACGAATCGCGGCCGGGCGCGTCTCGGACTCCCTCTTCGGCCAGATCGATCTGATGGCAACGATCGCGCAGCTGATCGGGTTCAAGCTTCCGGCGGGCACTGCCCCCGACAGCATCGACCAGTCAGCACTCCTGCTCAGGCGGCGTGGTTCTCGTGCGGCACGGACGGAGATGGTCTACCACCAATCGAATGGCCATCTCGCGCTGCGCGCGGGCGACTGGGTCTTCATCGACTCTCCGACGTGTGGCGACGGCAACAAGGAGCCGGCCTGGTTTCGGGAGGCGCGCCAACTCCACGCTTGTACCGACCCAGGAGCCCTCTACAACCTGCGCACCGACCCGGGCCAAGCGCGGAACCTCTTGTCAGAGCAGCCTGCACGGGCCCAAGCGATGAAGGTCCGGCTCGACGAGCTGCGCCAACCCACCGGAAACTGAGACCGATCGACCACGGGCGGCACCCCGGCGCTCCCTGAAAGATAGATACTCGCGGCACCGATCAACTCCAAGGGACCCGATCTTCTTCTCCGTGATCTCTCTGTCAGGCAATGATGTGATCTATCCAGACGTTGGTTGTTTGTTGGCGCGAGTCACTCCTCA
>JBMUAP010000340.1:0-4227 GCA_049454155.1 Blastocatellia bacterium | reverse complement strand
TTTGTAGGTATTGATAATCCATCGAATCGCCCGATATTCAAGCCCCCGCCCTTTGACCAAGGCGATCAAAACTGGGCAGGTGAGACGGCAACAGGGAAGCGGAAAAGCAAGCGGAACAAGACAAGAACTGGGATTGAACCTGATCAAGACAGATCATATCAAGACAGATGATCCCGAAACCAAAGATCCCAAGATTGACAACCTCAAGACAGACGAACGCAGCAAGAATGACGTCACCCAAGATGAGGAGGAGAAATATGCAATTTGCGAGACGATTGTTAGGGCTGGGGCTGGTGGTACTGCTGATGGCAGTGGGTACCCAGGCACAGACCCTTCGTTCAACCGATGATCCTCGCAATCAGGCCCCAACCGTCAATGGTGGAACTGGATTGTTCACGGTCTACGACGCGCAGACCCTGCGCAAAGGCGAGTTCAACTTCGGTTTCTACGCGAACCATTTCCACCGGGATCCGGGCAACTTACGGTTTGAAGTCTATCCGATCAATTTCCAGATCGGACTGAGCGATCGGATCGAACTCTTTGTCAATTACGAGGTCAATCGGCAAGTTGTCACGGGGACTCCTGCCTTACTGAGCGGCTTCTACCTTCCGGATGTTCGAACCCAGACACTCGCCAATGGTCGACTGGTGATCCTGCCGGGCACGAACACGATCGGGACGATTCCTGGGAACCCTTGCGGAAATGGCGGATTCCCCGGACCGTGCGTCATTCCGGGGGTTCCGGGATCGGGCCCATTCTCGTCCCGTCCGAGCGCGAATGGCACGGCAATCTACCCTGGCCTGGGAGCCCCGGTCGGAGGGATCCTGCCAGCCTTGGCGCCCAATACAGCTCCGAACTACAACCCGGCGGCTCCGTTCCTGGCCCGGTTTGCGGATAGTGGAATGGGAGATGTCTGGCTTGGCGGCAAGTTCCGGCTGACGGATCCGAAGAGCGCCTTTGGGCTGGCGCTGGTTCCCTTGATCAAGATTCCGACGGTGACCGATCTCTTCCCGGGCCTGGAGCGTGGGCGAGGGACAGGGGCGATCGATTACGGGGTGCTGATGGCGGTCGATGGGCGAGTCTCGAAGCACATCAACATCAGCGCCAATCTCGGGTTCATCCGCAAGGGGGATCCTCGCGCAGAGTCGATGAACCTTGGGCCGCTCTGCGAGGGCTGTGCGGTGATTCGTGGGTTCGGGACGAGCAATCGGGCGCTCGATCTGCCGAATGAGGTGCGTGCAGGCCTCGGCTTCGACTTCCCCGTCAGTCAGTATCTGCAGTTCATCGCCGAGATCAATTCCATCAGCTACGTCGGATCGCGAACCCCGACGCTCCTGCGAAACAATCCGGTCGACTTCATCGGAGGAGCGCGGATCTTCCCGACGCGCTGGCTCTCGATCAGCGCAGCGTATCAGCGGCATCTCAACAGTTTCTCGGAAGTCAATCGTCGGTTCAGCCCGAACGGCTTCCTGGCGGGTGTCTCGTTTGGACGGACGAATGCACGGCAGGTTCCCGCATTGCCGAACAAGCCCCCGACGGTGGTTCTCTCGGTGGGTGAGGTGACCAAGGGGTCGTCGGATGTGGTGCGTGAATCGGCGGCGACGATCTGCCCGGGAGACAAGGTCGCGCTGACGGCAGCCGCGACGGATCCAGATGGAGACAGCCTGGTCTACCGTTGGACGACGACGGGCGGCAAGTTGGTCGGAGAAGGAGCGAACGCCTCCTTCGACGCCTCCGGACTGGCACCGGGTGAGTACACGGTGACGGTCGAAGTGGATGACGGATGCGGCGGTGCGGCGTACGACTCGAAGACGCTGCGAGTGACGGCCTGTCCCCCGCTGACGGTCTGCTTTGACGCCAACCTCAAGGCTTCGGCGGACAAGACCACGGCCGACGCCGGGGAGAAGATCACACTCTCGACTGCCGGTGTCACGGGAGGCCGGAACTATGGCGCGGTGACCTACCAGTGGACGACTTCTGCGGGACGGATCACGGGCAGCGGCACGCGGGTGACGCTCGACACAACGGGTGTCACGCCCGGCTCGACGATCGAAGTCACCGCCAAGGCGACCTCAGAGGTGGGGAATTGCTCAGCAAGTGGCGCGGTTCGAGTCACGTTGCGCACGCCTCCTCCACCGAAGCCTCGTCCACAGGCCTCCGAGATCGGCCAGTGCAACACCTTCAAGCGAGGGAAGGCGCGAGTCGACAACGCCTGTAAGGATATCCTGCGAACCCGGGTCATTCCGGCAATGCAGGCCGATCCCGGGGCAAAGCTGGTGATCGACAGCTATCGCAGCGCCAAGGAGCGGTCCTCCAAGCTGGATACGCAACGCGGAAAGAATGTCCGCGATCTGTTGGCCAACCCGACCTCCGATCTCGGGACTGCCATCGATGCCAACCGCATGTCGGTTCGGCCCGGCGGCGTCACGGCGAGCGGGGATCAGGTGCGGATGTGGCTGGTCCCGACCGGCGCTGACGATCCGTCAGGTCCAGCAGCGGTCGATGTGGGTCCAGTGCCGAAGCCGCGTCGCGGGTCGCGCCGCTAGGAGCAGGCTCTGCCTTTGGGCAACTGCTGAAGAGGCAGGTGATCGTCAAGTCGATCACCTGCCTCTCTTTCTATCTGGGGTCCCCCCAAAGATGGTCTCTCAGGGATGGAGGGGTGGGTTGGGGGGATGAATGGGGCGGTGAGGCCAGTCACTTCTTTTGCATCGAGTTGAGGCGTGATGATCTTCCCTCTTGTCAGATCGGGATCGTGGATGACAAAGTCTCTGTATCGGTTCGCGTTCTTGGGAGTCCTGCTCCTCGCGGCCTTGGTGCGGCTGGAGTCATTGGAACGAAAGCCGCTGCACCACGACGAAGGGGTCAATGCCCACTTTCTGATGGAGCTCGCCGCTGATGGAAGTTGGCAGTATGACCCGGCCAACTACCACGGTCCGACCCTCTATTACGCTTCCCTTCCCTTTCTCTGGGCCTTGGGAGAGCGCGAGTTGGCGTTGCGGATCGTCCCGGTCTTCTTTGGATGGCTCGGAATTGGACTCCTCTGGTGGCTGCGGGACCGACTTGGCAACATCGGAGCCTTGGTCAGCGGACTGCTCCTCGCCGTCTCCCCGGGAATGGTCTACTATGCACGCGACTACATTCACGAGACCCTCGTGGCCACCTTCACGTTGGGGGGGGTGGTCGGACTTTCTCGCTATCTGCGAACGCGGGGAACGGGGGCGTGGTTGGTGGCCGCAGGGAGTGGAGCACTGCTGCTGGCCACCAAGGAGACGTGGGTAGTGACAATCGCCGTCTGGGGGCTGGCCTTCGTCGCGGGGCTCTTCTGGTGGGCGGCTTGGGGTGCAGACGCGGCCAGTGCCAACGGCTGGATCCAGCGGGGAGTGGCAGAAGTGAGACGGGTGGGACGGCGGATGTGCCCCTCCCGGGATCAGGCCGGCGCGGGGATTCTTCTCTTCGGATTTCTCTTCGTCGCGCTCTACTCCTCGTTCTTTACCAACGGGAGAGGCGTAGTAGAGGCGCTCTGGGCTCCGTGGCAGTGGTCTGAGCGCACCACGACGGAACACGTCAAAGGCTTCTGGTACTATGGCGTGCTGCTGGTCAAGCTCGAGCTGCCCCTGCTGGTCGCAGGGGTGGTGGGCGGACTCTGGGGAGCGGCCTCCCGCGATCGATTTTGGCTCTGGATGGGGGCCTGGGCCGCGGGAGTCTTTCTGGCATATTCCCTGATCGGCTACAAGACGCCGTGGCTCATGCTCAACCTGATCGTGCCGCTGGCCTTGCTCGGGGGGCGAGCCGTGGAGGAACTGGTGCGCCGGGCAAGGGGTCAAGGGAGCCGTCTCTTCTCGATCGGAATGGCCCTGCTGGTTGGGTTGGCCCTCTTGATTGGCCATTACCAAGCCTTGACCTTGAGCCGTCGCCTCTCCCTGACGGATTATGACGACAACCTGAATCGGCAGGGCTACCTGCCAGCAAACCTCTTCCCCGACCATCAGACCGACGGGTATGTCTACGTCCAGACGGATCAGGGACTGCTCGACCTGCTCGCGTTGATCGAGGAAGAGGTCAAAAGGCGAGGGGAGGGGCGCGAGACCCCAATCCTGGTCACCTCTCCAGAGTACTGGCCGCTTCCCTGGTATCTGCGAGACTATCCTGCCACCACCTATGCCGGAACGCTTCCAGAGGTGCGCGAGGACGGGACCTTGCCAGATGGGCCGCCACTCCTCATCGTCG
>JBMUAP010000339.1:0-4240 GCA_049454155.1 Blastocatellia bacterium | reverse complement strand
CATCGGTACAGAGAAGCAGACTGGTCTGTTCATCCAACTCGATCTCGATCTGTTCGACCTCGACCTCGGCTTCGGCGCCGAGCGCCCGATTGAGCACATGGCGGCGAGGATGGTGAGTCGCCTCTTCACGACTCAACCGCCCGGTCCGGACCGCTTCGTTGACGTCTGTGTGATCCTCGGTCAACTGGATCAAGCCGTGGGCGTCAAACCGGTAGACGCGACTGTCGCCGACGTGCGCGACAACGGCTCGCCGCCCCTCGACCGCGACGGCGGCGATTGTCGTCGCCATCCCCTTGAGACTTGGCGTCTGCTGTGCGTCGAAATAGATCTTCTGGTTGCAGTGGGCAATTGTCTTTTCGAGAAGTTCCCCGAGGCTGTCGGTCAGCGATCCGTCCAATTCCTGCGAGAAGACGCGCTCAAAGACCTCGACGACCAGCGCACTCGCCGTCGCCCCTCCCTGCCGGCCCCCGACCCCATCGGCGACCAAGTAGAGTCCACGCTCCGGCCAGACCAGCAGATTGTCCTGATTCTCCGGACGCCGGGGATTGAGCCCACGATCCGTGATCGATCCGCACGTTGCCTTCATACTCCATCCATTCGATTGCGGTGAGAGATCGCCATCAACATTCCGAGGATCCAGAAACTGGTCACCAATGACCATCCTCCATGGCTGACAAAGGGGAGGGTGATCCCTGTCATCGGGACCAATCGAACCACGCCTCCAATGTTGACGATCGCTTGGAATCCGAGAAAGACCGTTCCCCCTGCCGCAATCAGTTTGGTAAACATATCCGGCGCGGCAATCGCCGTTCGCATCCCGGCCCGCACCAGAACGCCCATGCTGAGCAGAACGACCACTCCCCCGAGCAGCCCCATCTCCTCGGCGATCGCCGCGTAGACAAAGTCAGAATCGGCGATCGGAACGCTCTCCGGCACGCCCCGCCCCAGCCCTTTGCCCAGGAAACCACCCTCGGCGACCCCGAAGAGCGCCTGCAATGGTTGATACGCATCCCCCTTATACCACAAGTCGACATCGGCTCCGCCGGGCCTGGCCGCCACCACTTCGGCGGCCCACCACGGATGAAGGTCCGGATCCGGGGGGACCTCCCCCTGGAGCCAGAGATAGAATCGCTGATGGATGCGCCGTGGGATCCCCTCGCGAATCAGGCGGGCCATCCCACCGGCACCGACCCCGTCGCTGACCGTCGGGGCCATCAGTCGCTGATAGGTGCCCCCCACCAACACCGTCCCACTCAACAACAGCCCTAGCAGCAATGGTGCCAGCAACAGTTGCCGCAACCGACGCACCGCGACCAGGTAGAGGCCGAGGTAGACCGCCACGAAGATGAGCATCTGTCCAAAATCGGCCAAAATGAAGAAGGGAAGGAGCGGCAGCGTCGAGAGCAGAAGCAGTGGAATCAACACCCGCCACGAGGGAATCCCCCACCAAGTCCGCGAAAGGTGGCGATACTGATCGGTCAAAATCCCCGCATAACTCAGGAGAAACGCGATCTTGATCGGCTCCCAGGGAGTGGTTCGCCCGAGAAACTTCCCCCCTTGTGACCCATATCCGGCGATGATCGCCAGCGGGATCGTCGTCCCGAGACCCAACACCAAGCCGTGCCGCTGCAGCCAGAGAAGCGCTCTTGGATCTTCCACTACCCGGTAGGCCACTGCCAATGCAATCAAGGCCAGCAACGGAACCCACGTCGCGAAAGAGGTCAGGACTTGCCATCCCTCTGTCGAGTGCCCCGGACTCGGTTGACCCGAACGCTCCTTGAGACGCTCTGACAACTGCGGTGGACGCATCCCCGCCTCGCCAAAGAGCACCCGCTTCTTCCCTTCGTCATACCACTGATCGACGTAGCGCCGCTGCAGGATCTCCGTCTTTTCCAACCGTGCCGCCCGCCCTTCCCCCCCTGCCCGCCCATACTCTGGGTCCGTAAAGAGCCGATACTGCACCACTTGTCCAACGGCGAAGAGCGCCGCCGCCGAGGTCAACAGCACCAAGTCTCCCCGGTAACGCCGACCTCGCACCAACCAGAAGAAGAGCACCAGAAGAGGCAGGAAGAGGCCGATGTTCCGCCACGCCACCCACCCGGAGGGATGGAACCCCCGCCCTTCCCCAGCCCGGATGATCGCCCAGTGGGCGACCCCTGTCACGGCCGCCAGCAAAAGTAGAAGAAGGAGATGTGTCGAAGGTCGGTTCTTCATTCCAGCAACCAATCGCGGCCAGCCAACTTCACCAGAGATCACGCCACTTGACAGCCCGGGCAGAAGTAGGTGGAACGCCCTCCCTGGGTCAAACGAGAGATCGTTCCCTCGCAGGCAGGGCACGACTGCCCTTCCCGGTCGTAGACACGCCAATTCTCCTCAAATGCCCCGGCACCATAGCGGCCATAGATCTCCCGCGGGTCTGTCTCGAGCGTGCTCCCAACTTCGATCGCCTCCCGCAGGACCGCGAGAATCTCGGCGTGCAAACGGCCGATCCGCTCTGGTGCAATTCGACTGGCGGGCCGGCGTGGATCGATCCCTGCCCGGTGGAGCGCCTCGGCGGCGTAGATGTTGCCCAGCCCGCAGACCCGCTCCTGGTTGAGCAGGAAGAGCTTGATCGCCAGCTGGCTCCGTCGGCATTGCTCCTCCAAATACTCGCGCGAGAAGGCCTCGTCAAATGGCTCTGGGGCCAGCTTGCGCAGCGCTGCGTGTTCGGCCCATTCCCCTCTTCGCACGACTGTCATCCAAGCGAAATGTCTCGGATCGGCAAACTGGAGCTGATCTCCCCCATCCAGCTCGACCACCAAGTGGGTATGCGCCGCCTCGAACTCTTGCGCCTGCACCGCCTCGACAAAGAGAAATCGACCGCTCATCCGCAGGTGCGTCATCCACGTCCAGCCCGTCGAGAGATGCACCAAGATATGCTTCCCCCGACGCTCGACCGCTTCCACTTCGCCACGGCGCAGCCGCGTGGCAAATTGGCGCACCGAGAGTTCCGGCGCCAACCGCGCGCGCCGCAAGTCCACTCGCTCGAGCCGTCGCGCCACCAACAACGGACGCAGATGTCGGACGACCATCTCGACTTCAGGCAATTCAGGCATACCCGTCGATCTTTACCATGCCCTTCCCGCGATTGGAAAGACCCACCCCCTCACCCAGCAGATTCCCCTTTTCTCTTCAGACTCTTTCGCTCAGCTTGGAAAAAGAGTCCAAGCCCGTTGACAGGTTGGAAGGCCGGGTGTATATTCACTTTTTGTTAGTGGCGACTTGACGCGGGGTGGAGCAGCTGGTAGCTCGTTGGGCTCATAACCCAAAGGTCGAGGGTTCGAATCCCTCCCCCGCAATTTCTCTTTTCTAGACATCATTCCCCTACCCATTTTTCCTTGTTCTTCCCACATGAGACAGGCAAGCCTCTTGCCATCTCACCATCCTGGACAGCTCCGTCCAGCGGCCTGCTGCAGATTCCGCAAGCCTGACCTTCGCCTTTTCCAACCACTACCGATCACTCAGAGCGCGTCCTCCGTTCCGATCTCTGCACCGATTGCCGATCGTTGACACAGATGGACGTCACACCGTATGATTCGTCTTCGTTTTATTCAGTAGTCGATTCGGCCCCTCGCTTGAAAGAGTCTGTTAGAACGAGTCTCTTCGTGGGGATGCACCAGGACGTCAAGTCCTCTTGATGTCGAAGGTTCTGTTGTCCGAAGATCTTCTGCAGATTTGACATTTGAATTTTTGAATTTTTGAATTTTGTAGATCGCTTATGCAAGTGATCCAATTCCAAATGATCCAATTCCAAATGATCCAACTCAAGGACAGCGGCTCCGGGGTCTGGTAGCTCAGGCCGTGGAGATTGATGATGGCAAGGCAGCTGGCACTCCCCAATGAGCCTGCTCTTCATTGGGACGCATCCAACGGCCTGTCAAGTAATTGATTCGACCCTTGCACATATGATCGGCGAATTGATCGGCACGGTCAGCCAAAAAGCGCTCGATGGAATCGTTCGATGGCTGATCCGTCTCCACCCGAATCCAAATCTCCTCTCCTTGATTGGCTTGGGAATCAACCTCTGGGCGGCAATTCTGTACGGGTTCGGAAAGTTCTTCGCCGCCGGCTTGGTGATGATCCTCGCCAACCTCTTCGACATCCTCGATGGCCGGGTCGCCAGGGGATCAGGTCGGGTCACCCGCTTCGGCGCTTTTCTCGATTCCAGTCTCGATCGGCTTTCTGATATGGTCGTGTTTTT
>JBMUAP010000338.1:0-4247 GCA_049454155.1 Blastocatellia bacterium | reverse complement strand
GGAGAGGGGTGAGGGACGAGGGGTGAGGGACGAGGGGTGAGGGATAAAAATCCTCCTGAAGGTTGAAAACAAGCCGTGCGAGCCAGTTTTGCAGAGCACAAGAGAGAGCCCTTACAATGTTTTCTTCGCCACTCGAGTATCGACCCCCTGACCCAATGGCAAAGTAGGGGATGAGCGACCGACATGCGCGTGGGGAGGGGTTGTCGGGGGAGATGAGGGGAGAGTGAATGAGGAGTCAGGGAAGGGCCTTGCCGATCGATCCGTATCTGGCAACGATCGTCGAGGCGCTCGGGGCGGGGAGGAATCTCGTGCTGCAGGCGGCCCCGGGGGCAGGGAAGACGACACGAGTGCCGTGGGCGCTCGGCGAGTCCCAGACACACGGGGCGGGTGAGGTGCTGGTGCTCGAGCCGCGACGGCTGGCAGCGCGGATGGCGGCGCGGCGGGTTGCCGAGCAGCTGGGCGAGAGTCTTGGAGAGTCTGTCGGCTACCAGGTCCGGTTTGAAGAGGTCGGGGGGCGGCAGACGCGGTTGCGGTTCGTCACCGAAGGGGTTCTCACCCGGCGGCTGCTGACCGATCCGACCCTTGCGGGGGTCGGCGTGGTCGTCCTCGATGAGTTTCACGAGCGCCACCTGCAGACCGATCTCGCGCTCGCCCTGCTGCGGCGTCTGCAGCGGGGGGCACGTCCAGACCTGCGGCTGCTGGTCATGTCGGCGACGCTCGACGCGGGGCCCGTGGCCACCTACCTGGGCGCGGGCGAGCCGCTCGAGATTCCCGGATTGAGCCATCCAGTGACGATCGAGTACGCGCCACGGCCAGACGATCGGCCGCTGGCGGCACAGGTCGAGAGTGCGCTGGGGGGGCTTTGTGCGGCTGGCTTGGCGGGTGACGTCCTCGTCTTCCTGCCCGGGGCGGCCGAGATTCGCCGGGCCCAGTCCGCCTGTGCCCGGCTCGCCGCGCGCGAAGACCTGCTCATCCTGCCGCTCCACGGGGAGTTGCCGGTTGAGGAGCAGGAGCGTGCCATCCGCCCGGCGGGTCAACGCAAGGTGATCCTCTCGACCAACGTCGCCGAGAGTTCGCTGACGATCGAGGGGGTTGTCGCGGTGATCGACTCCGGCCTTGCCCGGATCGTTGGCCACTCTCCTTGGTCCGGGCTTCCGACGCATGAGGTGGGCCGCATCAGCCAAGCGGCCGCCGTGCAACGCAGCGGGCGGGCAGGCCGGACCCGCCCCGGGATCTGCCATCGCCTCTACACTCAACAGGACTTCCAGGCACGACCAGCCCATCCAACGCCAGAGATTGCCCGGGAGGATCTCGCCGGGGCCCTCCTTGAGCTTTACGCCGCGGGGGTTGCTGACCCGGCGACCTTCGATTGGTTCGAGCGGCCACCGCTGGCGGCGCTCGAGGCGGCGACGACCCTCCTCTGCCGCCTTGGTGCGGTCGAGCCAGGGGGAGGAGTGACGCCCACCGGGCGGCAGATGCTGCGCTTTCCGCTCCATCCCCGCCAGTCAAGGCTGCTGGTCGAGGCGCAGCGTCGCGGGGTCGAGAGCGAGGCCGCGATGATCGCCGCCCTGATTGGCGAGCGCGACATCCTTGCCAGCACTCTCTTCGGGGAGGGGGCGGCACGCTCCTCTCGCCAGATCGACAGCTCCTCCGACCTGCTCGAACGGCTCGACCTCTTCGAGGAGGCGACCCGTCAGCGGCTGGAACCCGAGGCCTTGCGGGAGCTGGGGCTCGATCCAGCGGCGACGCAGGCTGTCGACCGTGTCCGGCGACAGCTCGAACGGCTTCTTCGCCAAGCGCCGCTTTCTCGATCGACCAAGAGCCCGTCGCCTCTCGCGGGACAACCGCGGGAGGTGGCTCTCCTCTTCTCGATCCTGGCTGGCTATCCGGACCGGGTTGCGCGCCGGCGCACGACACGCGCAGCAGTTTCGGGCCGAGCAGCCCCTGCCCCTGCCTCAGCCTCTACCTTGGCAGCGGCAGAGGAGGGCGGGGAGCTCCGGCTGGCGACCGGTGGTGGGGCACAGCTCTCGCCCCGTTCAGTCGTCCGCCGCGCCGAGTACCTGGTGGCGATCGAGGCCGCCGAGCGCCGCGATCGCTCCGGCACCACCGGCCGGCCACTCGTCCACCTCGCCAGCGCGATCGAGCCCGACTGGCTGATCGAGATCGCCCCTGACGCCATCCAAGAGACCATCGAAGTCACCTGGAATGCGAAGACGGAACGGGTCGAAGCTTTCGAACGGATGCTCTACCACCAACTGGTCCTCGACGAGCGGCGGCTTGCCAATCCTCACCGGCCAGAGGTCTCCCGGGTTCTCGCCGAGGCCGCCCTCGCCGTCGGCTGGGAGCGCTTTGCTGATCCAGAGGAGGTCTACCGCCTCCTCTGGCGGATTGCCTTCATCGGCTATCATTTTCCCGAACTCGACTTTCCCGATCTGGGGGAGTCAGACATCCCCGAGGCCCTGCGCGAACTCTGCGACGGGCTGAGCAGCTTTGCCGAGCTGCGTGCGGCGGCGGGGAGAGGCGGGCTCGTCCAGTGCCTGCGGCAGCGGCTTCCCACTCAATCCTGGCGGCAGCTCGACACGCTCGCGCCAGAGTCTGTCCAGCTCCCCGGGCGGCGTCACGTCCGGATCCATTACGAGCGCGACCAGGCTCCCTGGATTGCGTCGCGTCTGCAGGACTTCATCGGGCTCCAGGAGGGCCCACGGATCGGCGAGGGGAGAGTCCCGCTCGTCCTGCACCTGCTCGCACCCAATCAGCGCCCGGTGCAGGTCACCACCGACCTCGCCGGCTTCTGGGAACGCACCTACCCACAGGTGCGACGTGAACTCTCCCGCCGCTACCCCCGCCACGCTTGGCCGTGACTCCTCCCTTCCTCTTTTTCCGTTGTCGAGCTGAGCGCTCTCGACACGAATGGCGCCACAAGGGTAGACTCCACTTCCCATAATCTGGAGACGAACCCCGAAAGGATCTACACATGCGGCTGAGTCTGGTTGACTGGATCATCGCCTTCGTGGCGGTGGCAATCTGTTTCGTGCCGGCGCTCTTCTTCGCGCGCCGTTCATCGAAGAACACCTCGGAGTTCTTTGCCTCTGGGCGCTCGGTCCCGTGGTGGTTGGCGGGCCTCTCGATGGTCGCGACCACCTTCAGCAGCGATACCCCGAACCTGGTGACCGACATCGTTCGTCGCCAAGGGGTCGCCGGCAACTGGGTCTGGTGGGCGTTTGTCCTGACAGGGGTGGCTACAGTCTTCTTCTATGCGCGGCTCTGGCGCCGTTCCGGGGTGCTTACTGACCTCGAGTTCTACGAGATTCGCTACTCCGGGCGCGCCGCCAGCGCGGTCCGTGGCTTCCGGGCGGTCTATCTTGGCCTGCTCTTCAACTGCCTGATCATGGCGACGGTCAACCTCGCCGCCTGCAAGATCGCCGCGGTCCTCTTCGGGTTGGAGCGCTGGCAGACGCTCGCCTTCGTTGGCTTGCTCAACGTCGTCTTTGCGGCGCACTCGGGCCTCTGGGGCGTCCTGGTCATCGACATGATCCAGTTCTTCATCAAGATGACCGCTGTCGTCGCCGCCGCCTACTTCGCGCTGCGCCACCCAGCCGTCGGCGGGCTCGACAACATGATTGCCAAGTTGTCGACGATGAAGGGGCCCAACGGCATCGACTACCTCAACGTCCTGCCCGACTTCACCAATAACTGGGAGATCGCCTTCACCGTCTTTCTCATGCCGATCGCCGTCCAGTGGTGGTCGGTCTGGTACCCGGGTGCAGAGCCGGGTGGCGGGAGCTACATGGCCCAGCGGATGCTCGCCTCCCGTTCAGAGAAGGATGCCCTTGGCGCCGTCCTCTTCTTCAATATCGCCCACTACGTGCTCCGGCCGTGGCCCTGGATCCTCGTCGCGCTCAGTTCGATCCTGGTCTACCCGCAGCTCAGCGACATCCAGGCGGCCTTTCCTTCGCTCGATCCGCAACTGCTCGGTCATGACATTGCCTACCCGGCGATGCTCAAGTTTCTGCCCGTGGGCTTTGTCGGGCTCATGGTCGGGGGGCTCGTCGCCGCCAACTCCTCGACCATCCTGACCCACCTCAATTGGGGCGCGTCCTATCTCGTTCACGACTTCTACCGGCGGTTCCTGCGACGGGATGGGACCGAGGCGCACTACGTCATGATGGGACGGGTCGTGACGGTCCTCCTCTTCTTCTGCTCGTCGGCGCTCGTCTTTGTCCTCGATACCGCCAAGGATTCATTCG
>JBMUAP010000337.1:0-4254 GCA_049454155.1 Blastocatellia bacterium | reverse complement strand
ATTGTACTCTCCCCAGATCCGGCGACCCTGGCGCACGTAGAGGTGGTGCGGGCGGTGGCGGTTATCGACGAACTCGTCTTTGGGAAAGCTGTACTGTTGCGCCTCTGCCCTGATGCTCTCTGGAACTTCCGCATCATGTTGCAGAAACCAAAGGTAGCCCTCACTGTAGGACCAGTAGCGTTGGAAGATCCTCGCGCGTTCCGCCGGATCTGCCTCAGGCCATCCCCAGTTCTCCTCCGCCAGGTCGAACGACTCACTGGGCACTCCCGAGTCACCCCCTGGATGTGCATTGTTCAACTCAAACTTCCCGTTGGGCATGGGAAAGAAGTGCATCAGTTGGGTCAGCTTCGTTGCCCGGCCTGTGCGCAGGTCGTCGAGCATCACGGCATAGTCGTTCCGGTGATAGGCCGATGGTTTCTCGATCGGAACGCCGCTCGTCTTGTCTTTGGTCACGTGGATCCGGAAGCAAAATGCCTGGATCCCGTCGTCCGCCTCACCCGTCGAGCCCGGCAGGCCATTGATGTCCTTGAAACGAAGGTAGATCTTACCCGCGTGCGGCTCGCCAAACGTGGCGCGGCTCTCTCGCCCCACTCGATAGGGGACCCCGGCGAGGGCGGCCAGATCGCCCTCGTAGGTCGCGTCGACGAAGGTCTCTGCCCGCAGAACATTCCGCGCACCGGGCTTGGCCATGTCTTCGGCCGTGATGCTCGTCAGCCTCACCGTTTCGCCAAAGTTGCTGGGTTGCGCCCCATCCCGTCGCTGGCCGCGCTCCGCATTGCGCTCAAGGCCATCCGCTCCGGTGACCCGCGCGGACACGACGCGATGCCGCTCGATCAGCCGGATGTTCTTCTCCCCCGTCAGCATCTCCCGAAAGATCTTCTCGGCGACCTTGGGCTCGAACATGTGGCCGCCTTGGCAGTCCTTCACCTGCGCGGAGTTCTCGCCGTAGGTCCGGACGTAGTATTCGCGGACCCGTCTGACAAACTCCGCGAAGAGGCCACCCACCGCCCCCTTCTTATGGATATCTGTATTGGTCAACCCAGAGGAGACGATCCCTCCGACATGGTTCGTCTCTTCCAGCAAGATCACGCTCGCGCCAGATCGCGCCGCCGCCCCCCCCGCGGCCCCCCCTCCGGGCGGCGCCGCGACAACCACGACATCCACCTTCTCCTCCTCGATTGGCGGCTGCCCCAGCCCGATCGAGAGCATCGCCATCAACCAACAGATGGACAGGATCTTCTTCATCATTCCTCCTCTGCCAGACCTTCTACTTCGCCGGCGGGTTCCAGGTAAAGACTGCACCCAGCTCCCGCAGTCGGGCGCTGAGTGCGGCCGCATCGATCTCTTGCACCGCCTTCTTGCCCTCGATCGCCATCTTCGCTGCCACGCCTGCCGCCTGTCCGATGATCATGTACTGCGGCTCCATCCGCAGGGTCGAATAGACGACGTGGCTCGCCGAGAAACAGACTGGCACCAGGAGGTTGGTCGCCTGCGACCGCTTCGGCAGCAGGACGCGGTAGGGGATCTGGTAGGGCTTGACCCCCACCTCCATGTTCCCTTCATTCTGTGCGGTGCCGTCCGGCTGAACGTAGCGCTGCACATTGTGGGAATCGCTGTTGTAGGAGCCCATCGCGATGACGTCAGGCTTGGTCAACTCCGTCTGAATGTCCTTCTGCGTCACGACAAAGTCCCCGACCATCCGGCGTGCTTCGCGGATGTAGAGCTGGTAGGGCCAGTGATTGTTGTCGAGAAATTCGTCCTTGGCGATTCCGAAGCGGGCAATCTCCGCTTGTGTCTCCCGGGGAACTCTTGGATCGGTCGCCAAGAAGTAGAAGAGCTCGGCGGTATAGCGCTGATGGTCTTTCCAGATCTCGGCGCGTCGCGCATAGCCCGCGTTCGGGTACTCCCAACTCTTGCCAATGTAATCGGTCGAGAAGGCCCCCCGGTTATTGAAGTCCCATTTGCGATCCCCAGCGATCTGCGCGGGGAGCAGCACCTCGTTCATGCGGGGCGCACGACCGTGGTGCTTGACGAACCCCTGCAGCCAGCGCGCTGCCAGCTCGAAGCGGAAGGGGTCGTAGCCGGCCGGCTTGGCGAAGGGAATCCGGTTCTCGGGGTTGTCCGTCAGAATCATGCGGAAATTGTAGGCCTGCACCTTGCGATCGGCCGCCCCGATCTCGCCGCGAGGCTCCGTCTGGATCTCCGGCAGCAGTTTCCGCCCCGGTCCTTCCTGGTCGTAGGCCGAGACCGCAAAGTCGAACTGGTGGTTGCGATCCTTCGGCCGCACCCCGGCGAGCGACTCCCCGTAGTCCGCCACTCCCTCGCGCCCCCACGTAAAGTCGATCCCAGCTTGGGCCAGCAGATCTCCCTCGTAGCTCGCGTCGGCAAAGATCTTGGCCGTGAAGGTGGTCCCCTTTTCGGTCGTCAAGGAGACAATCGTCTTTCCTCTCCGCACGACCCCCTTCTTCTCGCGCAACCGCTCGCCCAGAAAGACCTTGACGCGCCCGGCCTCCTGGATCATCTCGTTGAGAACCTGTTCCGCAATGCGCGGCTCCGGCATCCACTCGATCTCACGACCATACTTCTTGCCCGCCCGTTGATAGAACTCGACGGCAATTCCACCGAGGACCTCTTTCTTCCCGAAATCGGTCCGGCTGAGACCGCCGGTCACCATCCCCCCGAGGTGACGACTCGGCTCGACAATCGCTACCTGCAGTCCCTCGCGGGCACCCGCCACGGCGGTCATGACCCCTCCGGCGGTCCCCCCATAGATCACCACGTCAAAGTTCTCGCGCTTCCCCTGTCCACTCACCGAGCCGACCAGGAGCACCATCCACAGCAGGGCGTTCAATCTCTTCAAGTCTTCTCCTTTTCGGAATTTTCTTTCCCAGCGTTCACCAGGAAGCGGAGGAGTAGCTTCCTCCCCTGGATGGGGATGCCACTCCTCCGCCCTTGGTCACTTCGATCAGAATGACAGGCGCAGGCCCAACTGAATCCGCCTTGCCGGCAGAGTGGTCAAGCTCCTCCCAAAGTTGGGATTGGCGTTTCCTCCCTGCGGATTGGCTTGGAAGCTCGTGTTGGGATCCCCCAGATTGACGAAATTGAAGGCGTTGAAGGCCTCGGCACGGAACTCGAGATTGACTGTCTCGGTCATTCTCATGTTGCGGAAGACGGAGACGGCGACATCCTTGTACCCCGGGCCACGAACGTTGGGCAAGGTCCGCGGAACATTGCCGATGACGAAGTTGGCTGGATTGCGGAAACACTCCGTCTTGAAGAGTCGGTTGGCTGTACGCTCTCCCCCACTCAGCGCAGGATTGCAGACCATGTCGGGCCAGTTGATCCCCGTGAAGTTGTTGGCTCCCCTCACGACCAAGGGCAAGCCCCCCTGCAGCGACACAATCGTGTTCGCTTGCCAGCCACCGACGACGTGATTCAAGACCCCGGTCTGCAGAAATCTCTTCCCCTTGCCGAAGGGCAGCTCATAGACGGCACTGACCACCAGCCGCTGCGAGACATCCCCTTCGTCGATCGCCCGATCGAGCCGACGATCGAGCCGTCCAATGCGGAAGTTCCCGGCGCCGCCTCCCCCACCGGCAATCGAGAAGGAGTCACTGATCTGCTTCGCGTTCGTGTAGGAGACCAGCGCGCTCAGTCCATTCGAATAGCGCCGCTCCGCCGTGAACTGGAAGGAGTGGTAGCTGCTCGACGCCCCGTGGTTTGCCAGCAACCCGACGTTGAGGTAGTCCGGGAAGGGACGCAACAACTGGCTCCGGGCCACGGTGCGACCGGAGAGGGCTCCCGCCGTGATCTGCCCGAAGTAGGGATTGGGGACTTGATCCTGGAGCGCCAACCCCAGCGAAAAGAACTGCGGGTCGAGCTGGTTGAGGTCGTAGTTGCCCCCAAACAGGAAGAGCCCCCGATTTCCAGCATAGGTTGCCGAGAGCACAAACTTGGCTCCCAACTCCCGCTGCACCGTCAGGTTCCACTGCTGGACGTAGGGAGTCGGCTGGCGCACCTCCTGAAAACGGACGTTCTGCCCGCGGAACGCCGAGGGGCCTCCATTAACACCTCGCGGCACCAGCAGCGAGCTTGGCCCCACCGAGAATTGAAAGGCCTTCTGCGGTGCCCCGGTCGGGGCCAGAAACGGAGTGTCGACACTGAATCCCAGCGAATTGGAGGTGTCCCCGGCCGTATCGCCGCTCTCGATCGCGTTATAGATCAGCCCGTACCCAGCGCGAACCGACGTCCGTC
>JBMUAP010000336.1:0-4257 GCA_049454155.1 Blastocatellia bacterium | reverse complement strand
CCCATTGGCGGTGTAGAGGGCACAGAAGCGCCGCGGGAGGCGTTCGGTTGTCTCAGCGCCCATGACATCAAGGAGTGGCAGGGCGAGGGTAGCGCCACCAATCCCTTTCAGGAAAGCACGGCGATCAATTCGGAAAGAGTTTGTCATAGTTCCTCCTGCTGCGGTGTTCCTATTTTTCAAGAAAGATCGGGCTGTTGATCACATACCGAAACATGGTCTTCATGCGGTAGCCGTCGGCCTTGAGCCGCCGGGCGTCCTCTTTCAACTGGCTGCGCTCACTGTAGGTCAGGCTGCGACCGGTCGCATAGGTGGCCAGGTGTTGGAGAAAGCTGTAGGCGACCTGATCGATCCGATCCGTGGCCAGATGGCGCTTGAGATCGTTGGCGCCACTGACCTCGGTCCGATCTGGGAGAAGGCTGCGCGCATCGGTCGGTTGGGTCTTGAGCCGCCCGCCAGCGTTGAACTCCTCGAGGGCAACGCCCCAGGGATCGATCTTGGCGTGGCAGGAACGGCAACTGGCGACATCGCGGTGTTGTTCAAGGCGCTGACGGAGCGTCAGATTCCCGGTCGACTCTTTGAGCGCCGGGACATTCGGCGGCGGATCGGCGGGTGGCTCGGCGACGATCTTCCGGGCGAGCCAAGCGCCGCGCTTGACCGGATTCGACTCCCGCCCATCGGAGAGACCCGCAAGGATGGCAGCTTGCGTCAGCAGCCCCCCGAGCTCTGGCCGGCCGTGCCGGATCGGAATGAACCGGAAGCCGCTCTCCGTCTTCTCACCGAGGTCATAGTAGCCCGCGACGGTCTCGTTGGCCAGAATGAAGTCCGACTGGATGAGATTGGTCGCCGGCAGGTTCTCGCGAATCAGGTAGCGCAGAAACTCGATCGGCTCCTGGCGAAGGTGGGCGCGGGTCTCGCGGGTCAGCTTCGGAAAGCGGGTCCGGTCTGGCTCGAGGACTTGAATCTTGTCGAGGCTGAGCCACTGCGACGCGAACTCCTGGATGAAGTTCGCGAACTTGCGGTCGGCGATCATCCGCTCCAGCTCGAGATCCAACTGGCCGCGCAGCCTTCCCGTCGCGGCCAGGCGCAGGGTCCTCGCGGCCGGCGGTCCGTTCCAGAGGAAGTAGGAGAGTTTTGCAGCCAGCTCGTAGTTGTCGAGCGGCTCCGGCTCCGGGGCGGTGCTGTTCTCAACCAGAAAGAGGAACTGCGGGGAGGTCAGCGCGACCAGCAAGGCATCTTTGATCCCCTCCTCAAAGGGGCGCCCCGAGGCTTCCGCGCGCCGGTAGACCGCGACGAGGGACTGCTCTTCGGCAGCAGTAATCGGCCGTCGGTAGGCGCGCTGGGCAAAGTTGCGCAGGATCCGCCGGGCATCAGCGGTCCGATCGAGCTTCTGTGCCTTGGGCCGGTCGCTGGCGAGAAAGATGTTCTGGTAGCTCGCCGGGGGCCACGCTTCGTGGAGGGGGCCTTCAAACTCGACGGCGCGGATGAGGAGGCGCGGCAGATCACGTCCATCGGTATACTCACTGCGCACGCCGATCTCGCGAACGCCGGCGAGGTAGTTGACATTGTCCTTCTCGACGTCGGCGTTGGGGAAGTTGTGCATCGCGCCTTCAAAGACATAGCGGGCGCCGCAATCGCGGCGGAACCCGAGGTAGACTCCGAGTTTCGGCTGTCGTTTCTCGAAGGCGAGGAAACGGCGTGCCAAGTCGTGAGTCTCTGCAAGCGGCCGCAGAACGATCTTGCCGGCATCGAAGACGCCATCGAGAACGGCGCTGACCGGGATCGCCCCGGCGACGAGCCGGACGGCGAGAAAGGCTGGTTGCTGCAGCGCGCCAGTAAACTGCCGGTCGCCCAGGCGGAGGTCGACCTCGGGCAGTTTGACTTGGTTGGCCCTTCCTGCGGGGCGGGGCCGCTCGGGGGCGGCGGCGATGACCTCCCGGCCCGGCTCGACCAATCCTTGCACCTCGGCCGGTTCGAGGGCGCGGGTGTAGAGACGAACCTCGTCGATCAGCCCCTTGAACGACTCGACGCCGGCTGCGCTGCCGAGGATCAAGCCCAAGCCGAGGGGGCTCTTCGCGTCGAGGTTGGCCGGGCCTGTTGTGCCGCGGCCGACCGGCAGACCGTTGAGGTAGATCCGCGTCTCGTTCTTGCCGCGTCGCGCGACGACGGCAATGTGCTGCCAAATATCGCGCCGCACCGCCTCCGGCTGGGAGAGGACCCGGCCATTGAACCCGCCATCGGCTCCGACCGAGACGAGCTGCAGGACGTTGCGCTCCTCCAGTTCAAGCGACCAGCCGGGCGAACCATATCCGCCCGCGCTGAGCACCGCTCCGGTCCCGCGGGGCTTGATCCAGGCCGAGACCGTGAAATCGCCCGTTCCGACGCCTCTTCCCTCCTTGCCCGGGATCGTCAGCGTGTCGGTATGAGCATTGAACGCGACAGACTTTCCAAAGGGTGAGTCAGCCGACTGCACCTTGCCCAAGCGCCCCTCCGCTCCGAGCTCGCCATCGAGGGACCAGGCTCCGGCAAGCCCCTCCCCCAGCCGTGCGGTCTCTGGCGCCGGCGGTGCGATGGGTGGTGCTGGATGGACCTCGACTTGATAGACGCCCGGGGTCTGGATCATTGCCTGGCCATTCTGGACCTCGATACCCGGGCCGTCGGCGATTCCGTTCCCCTTGTCGAGCAGCAGTCCATCGTCATACTTCGCGGCCGTCACCGTCACGCGGAAACGGCCGCCTTCGGGCAGCTCCCGCAGCGCAATCTTGAAATTGGCTTTGGGGCCATAGGTTCCGTCGGTCGAGAAGAGTTCATCGTTGGGAATGGCCGGGCGCAAGAGCAGCCCCTCCGGGACGGTCCCATAGGCCTTCCCTTTCGGATAGCCCGCATTGCCACGAAAATCGGCGAAGACTGCGTGATAGATGCTGTCGAAATCGCGCCATCCGCGCACGGTGTCGTTGCCCTGATACCCCTCGATGAACCGGAACTTCGTCCGCATGAAGAAGGGCTGGAACGGAAAGGGCTTCCTGGGAGTCAGTTGCGTAACCGTAAAGTCTTCCGGGGTGAGGAGGGTGCTTCCAGCTCCCAGCACCAGCCGCTCACTGATCGGTGCCGGATTGATCCCTGTACCAAAGTCGAGCCGGAAATTCTGGATCGAGGGGCCGGACGCCAGCGCCGACGGATCGAGAATCACCCGGTCGAGCGCCTTCTCGGCGATCTCGAAATAGGTCTCGGTCAGCAGCGGCGAGAGTTCGAGCCGCTCGTGGTTGTTGAGGAAGCCCTCTTTGGAGACCGCGTCCGCCGGCAAGATCTCGGAGACGTCGTCTTCCAGAAGCAGCAGTTCGCGGAGCGTGTTGCGGTACTGCGCGACCGTCAGCCGTCGGATCAGGCCATTGCGGGTGACGCGGCGTGCACGCGCCGCCGCAAGCCCGTCGTCGATCCACTTCGTCATCCGCTCGCGCTCCGCCTCGGTCGGCTGCGGCTTGGCATTTTTCGGCGGCATCGTCCCGGCATCGATCCGCTCGCGGACGGCCTCCCAGATCTCGATGTGCCGGTCGTCGAAGGTCGCGTCGAGGCGGTCCATCCGGACTCCCCCCATGCTCGTGTCGCCGTCGTGGCAACGCAGGCAGTTCTGCTTGAGGAACGGCTCGGCGAACTTCTCGAACGAAACGGTGGGCTCCTCACCCTGCTGACCGCCCGGCACGTTCGGTCCGGCGGAGGACTCGGTCAGTGGATCGACGGCCACCACCGCCGCACAGAAGATCAACAACAGCGCCGCCCACCTCCGTCTTTGCCTCTCAGTCTTTGTGTTCATACCCGTTCATCCTGCTCCACAAAATCCCCTGCCCCCACCGGCCCCAACAGAGTCCTCTCGCCGACGTTGCCCTTGACCAGAGACAATCACCGCTGTCCATCATCCCTCTTGATCGGTGAGTGGGCTGAACCTGATCCAGCCAGATCGAGACCCTCCCCCCGAGCGAATATCGCAGGATCAACACGATCAAAAAGAAGCCGCGAGACAAACGATGATACCTGCAAATTCCTTGGGGAGGCGAAGAGTACTTTACAAGAGAGCCGCTACTTTGTGAAGCCAACGACCGCTTTACTCGCGATCTCAAAAGTCGACCCGAGCCCTCCCAGTGAGAAAGTTCTTGATTTTGCCAGTGACGAGGGTATCCTCCGCAGATTGGCTCGCAACTTCACCAACACGGGGAGAACTGATGAGATTGTGCATGCTGCTACTCCTGCTCTCCCTGCCAAGTC
>JBMUAP010000335.1:0-4263 GCA_049454155.1 Blastocatellia bacterium | reverse complement strand
ATCAATATCTATGCCCAAGCTGGGGGGGAAAGGCTCACGCAAAGGGGGCAGAAGGGGAGGTGGACGCAACCCTGACAGGGGGCGACCCACACAAAACCCGGAAGCCCCCATTTGATTACCGCCTTGCCCAGGGCAAGACCTTCTCCTCTCCCTTCGCGCCTTCGCGTGAGACATCCCCAATGACCAGGGATCCAGTGGGTGGCCGCCAGCATCGAACGCCACAACGCCGGGAGGGGGAGAGCCCCAACCCGGCGTTGGTTAGTGGGTGATGGACCGAACGGGCCCGTGGAGTCACGGACGGCGCGGGAAGCCCCCCCAGGGGAGCGCATTGCCCTGTCCTGGAGTTGGCTTGGGAGGGCCCATCTCCTTGCGCTTGGCGATCAGTTCAGCCAGTTTGGCCTTCTGCTCGGCGGTCAGCACATTGTAGACGGCGTGCTGAGTGGCCATCTGATTGAGCGTAAGGGCCTTCTGGAGGGCGAGCTCCTCATCGACGAGGATGAGGGCGGCGGCCTCATCGAAGGTCTCGGTGTAGATGAGGGCCTGCTTCTTGGGCTGCAGCTTGCGCAGCTCCTCGGCGATCGGCTTCGACTCCTCGCGGGAACGCTCGACGATCGATTTGACCTGCTCCTTCTGCGCATCGGTCAGGTCAAGTTCCCCAAGGAACGGGAGCGCTCCGCCGGGGCGTGGGCCGCCCGGGACCATCCCAGGTCCGCCAGGACGAGGGCCAGGGGTGCCTGGGGATCCTGCCGTGCCGGGGCCGGGAAGCGGACCACCGGGACGGGGTTTGACCTGTGCTTGGGCAGTGAGCGTGAGGAGGCCAGCGAGGAGGATCCCCGCCGCGCTGACCATCCAGCGACGGCTGGCAAAGCTGGGTGCGATCAATTGAGGACGATATTGGTTCATCGTAACTCTCCCTTCTTCCTTCTGGGTCATTCCGTTCGCCCCTTGGAGGGGCATCGGGAATGTTGTGGGTGAGGCGGGGAGCGTGTTGCCCCCCGCTTTATCGTGAAACCGGGGTCAGCGGGTTACCAGCGTCGCGGCCGGCCCCCCTGCCGAGGACCCGCGGGGCGCTCCCCGGTGGTCCGTTGGGCACGGTTCTCGGCGGCCTTGGCGGCACGATCGGCGAGTTTGGCCTTCTGTTCGGGCGTCAGTAGATTATAGACCGCATGCTGATTGGCAGTGCGGTTGAGGCTCAGGGCGGAACGGAGTTCCGACTCACGGTTGACGAGGCTCTTGGCGGCATCCTCGTTGAAGGTATTGGACTGGATCAGCTGTCGCCGCTCCTTTTGCAGATCGCGGAGCTGCTTGAGGATCGGTTGGGACTCCTCCTGCGACTTCTCACGCAGCGAGCGCATCTGGGCTCTCTGATCCTCGGTCAGGTCGAGGTCACGAAAGAACTGCTGGGCCTCGACGCCGCGTTGGCTGCCAAGTCCACCACCAGGACCCATCCCAGGACGCCCCCCACGCGGGCGCATTCCCTGCGCGTCCGCTCCGATGGCGAGCAAGGCCGCCACCATCAGCGCCACCAATCCGCTCAACCAAAAATGGATCGTTCTCATTGGTCTTCCCTCCTTCGTTCATTCCTTTGAGGTCTCCGTCAGGTCTCCGTTGCCTGACGTGTCTGGGGCAGTGGCGGGGGAGGATCGGTTCGTCCCTGCTCTTGTTGGGCGGACCGTTTATTCCCCCGACACCAGTGACTCTAGCCAGGGTTTGTAAAGCATTTATGATGAACCGCCGCATTTTTGTAAAGGCGCTCGCTCGCTCATTGCGGGCCTCTCTTTACCGACGCTTTACAATTCAGGGGAGAACGTCGATAAATGGCTGACAATTGGGAGGCATGCTGCCACAAATGACCAGACATCCTCACGATCTGCAGGGGGGCCCGGTGGTGGAAACGGGTCGCGGAAGGAGTCTTGGAAGGAGAGAGAGCGATGAGTGAACCGGCTGGTGCCACGCGGATCCTGGTGATCGATGACGACATCAAGCTCTGTCGGCTGATCAAGGACTATCTGACCCCACTTGGGTACGAAGTGACGCTCGCCCATACGGGCCCAACCGGGCTCGCCCTGGTCGAGAAGGAGTCCTTTGCGGCAGTGGTGTTGGACGTCATGCTGCCGGGCCTCAACGGCTACGAGGTACTACGACAGATTCGGCAACATTCGACGGTACCGGTCCTGATGTTGACGGCGATGGGGGACGAGGCGGACCGGATTGCGGGGCTCGAGATGGGAGCGGACGACTACCTGCCGAAGACCTTCTCGACACGGGAACTCTTGGCGCGGCTGCGTGCCGTGACACGCCGCTCGACCTATAACCAGCAGGGGATGACGGGTCCGGAGAGAGACGAAGAGATCTGCGTGCAGGGACTGCGGCTCAACCCGGGGGCGCGGCGAGCTTGGATGGGAGAGCAGTCCTTGACGCTGACCCCGGTCGAGTATGACCTCTTGCTGACGCTGGCGCGCAGCACTGACCGGGTCATCAGTCGGGAACAACTGCTCAACGAGATCGCCGACCGCAACTACGAGGTCTTCGATCGCTCGATCGACGTCCACATCTCCAGCCTCCGACGCAAATTGGGCGACGACGCCCGCCATCCTCGGTACATTCGTACCGTGCGCTCAGCGGGCTATATGCTGGTGCGCCATCCGGAGGAGTAGATCGCCATGCGGCTGCGCAGTTCCCTCTATGCCAAGATCCTGCTGATCGTCCTGCTCAACCTGGCGGTGATCGCACTGCTGGTCGTCATGCTGCTCAACCTGCAGTACCGGGTCGACCCAGACCGGTTCTTCCTCGCCGCGCGGAGCAACCAGTTCGAGGTCGTCGCCCGAATGGTGGGGGATGATCTGCGGGAGGCCGGCCCGGGGAAAATCGACGAGTACGAGGCGATTCTCAAGCGATACGAAGAGACGTGGGAGGTCCAATTCCTGCTGTATGCACCAACGGGGGGGCAGCTGGCAGGCCCGGTGACGCGGCTTCCACCGCAGATCCGGCAGCGGGTAATGGGGCCAGGGGCGGCGGCAGGTCTGCGAAGGAATCGCAATCCAGAGCGGCCGTGGCTGCGTCGGCCTCCTCCAGAGTTGGCCCCGGAGGGGGCCCCGAATATGGCCCCGGCGGGGGCCCCGGAAGGGGAGCCGAGCCCACTGGGGGAGGGGGCGGGAGGGGCCTTGCCGGGGCGGGCCTTCCCTTTCTCGCGCAGCTTCCTCGGACGTACCGAATCCCCGACCCGCTACTGGGCAGGGACGCGGATCGTGCTGCCAGCCCCAGCGAACGCGGCAGTTCCCTTTCGAGTCGCGACCTTGTTGGCAGTCTCCGATTCGTTCACTGGAAAGGGGCTCTTCTTCGACCTGCGGCCGGTGCTGACGCTGGCGGGTAGCGTCTTTCTGATCTCGATTCTGCTCTGGCTGCCCTTCGTGCGGCGCTTGACCGGATCGATCAAGCAGTTGACCCAGGCGACGGAGGAGATCGCCAACGAACAGTTCACCGTCCGCGTCAGCGATGAGCGGCGGGATGAGCTGGGCCGGCTGGGCAAGGCGGTCAATCACCTCGCGGTGCGACTCGACGGCTTCGTCAATGGACAGAAACGCTTTCTTGGCGACATCTCGCACGAGCTCAACACGCCGCTGGCGCGGATGCAGTTCGCGCTGGGGATCCTGGAAGAGCGCGCCGAACCGGCGATGCGCGGCTATGTCGAGGATGTCCGGGAAGAGGTAGTCTTGATGTCGCAGCTCGTCCAGGAGCTGCTCGCCTATGCGCGCACCGGGATCAAGGGGGTCGAGATCCATCTCTCCCGCGTCGCCCTGCGCCCCTTGCTGGAGAAGGTGGTGGCGCGGGAGGCGCCGGATCACCTCCTCCGGATTGAGGTCGCGGAGGAGATTCACGTCATGGTCCAGCCGGACCTGCTGACCCGTGCCCTCTCCAACCTGGTCCGCAACGCGCTGCGCTACGCCGGCGGGAGCGGCGAGATCGTGCTGAGCGCCCGGGAGTTGGATCCCCACACGGTCGAGGTCCGGATTCGGGACCACGGGCCAGGCATTCCCGACGCAGTCCGCGAGCGGATCTTCGACCCCTTCTACCGCGTCGAGTCCGATCGTGGGCGGACGACGGGGGGCAGCGGGCTCGGCCTCGCCATCGTCCGCACCTGCGTCGAGGCCTGCGGCGGGACCGTCAGCGCGTGCAACGCCCAACCGGGCCTTGAGGTCACGCTCCGGCTCCGGAGCTGATCCCCTCACCCCTCACCCCTCGCCCCTCACCCCTCGCCCATCC
>JBMUAP010000334.1:0-4265 GCA_049454155.1 Blastocatellia bacterium | reverse complement strand
CTAACAAGGAGAGGCCAATCATGTCTATGGACGAGATTTCAGGTCACACCAACGTTCGCTCCCTCCGTACCGGCGGAGGCTGCCTCCGTGGAATCGGCGCGGAGCTGGGCCGCTTCGTTGTCACAACGATGGAACTGCCCTGGCGCGTCACGCGGGACCTCCTCGGCGCCTCCCCAGAGGCGGTTCTGATGGTCGAATCGATGGAGCAAGCGGTGCTCGATCGCCAAATTGCCGCTGCCCCTCCATGCGAAACGGTCGTGGCGATCGGGGGAGGCCAAGCCGTCGACTTCGGGAAGTACTTCGCCTGGAGACGTGGCATCCGCCTCGTCACCGTCCCGACCATCCTCAGCGTCGACGCCTTCACCACCCCTGCCGCCGGTCTCCGACAGGGCCACCGCGTCGTCTATCTCGGCGAGGCCTCCCCGGACCCGCTCGTCATCGACTATGACGTCATCCGCACGGCCCCCCCCGACCTCAACATCGCCGGTGTCGGAGACCTCCTCTCGATCCACACCGCCTCCTTCGATTGGGAGTTCGCCCATCGCGCGGGTCGGAGCGAGTACCCCTTCTCCCACGAAGAGATCGACGCTGCCCGGCAGATTGTCGCTCTGCTCGAACGGAACGTCGACGAAATTCGCCAATGTACCGATCAGGGCCTCTGGGCGATCGTCGAAGGCTGCATCCGCCTCAATACCATCTGCCTCCCTGCCGGCCACTTCCGTGTCGAGGAGGGCTCCGAGCACTACCTTTTCTATGAATTGGAAGAGCGGTTGCAGCGTCCCTTCACCCACGGCCACATCGTCGGCCTCGGAATTCGGCTCATGTCCCGTCTCCAGGGAAACCGCCACCAATGGGTGACCCACTTCATGAACCAGGTCGGATTGCGCCATCAACCCGCCGACCTCGCCATCTCCCGGGAGGATCTGACCGCTTCCCTGCTCCACCTTCGTCGCTATGTCGAGAGCCGTCCAGACCTCTGGTACACCGTCATCAACGAGAGCTCGATCACGCCAGAATGGGTCGAAGAGGCCATCGCCGATCTCCAGTTCTCCTGAGCCTCCCTGTCACCTTTTGTTGGCATCAGCCGCTCCATCGTGTCAACTCTACCTGTCAGGGGTCCTCTTCTTACGCGAAATGTTCCCGCCGAAGAGGACCCTTCAGGCGGGCGCCTCCAACCCCAAGGCGCACAAACCCTTTATAATCTTGAGATAGCCACACCACCCTGCCCCACCCCCTTCAATGGCACGCCAGTTGCATTTATTCAAGACAGAAGGAGAAGGAGGAAGGATACAGATTCTCTCTTCCAGTCTTTGAAAGACTCCACGCCAAAGAACGGCACCGACAGGAGTCGCAAGAACCAATGAGAGCAGCCACCCCCCGGAAAGGGAGGAGTCAGCTCTCCCGGCAATGGGTAAGACGACGACGATCTCTTCTCTTCGGTCCCCGCCACGCCCCTCTCCATTCCAGCTCCCCGCCACTTTCCCGCATTCATCTCTGATCCAATCAGACTTCTCTCCAATCGGGAGAGAGATCGCGTCGTAATGCCCGATCGTTCTCCCCATTTAAAAAATCGAGATTTCCAGTTTTGTGCAGGTCTGGCAAAAGAGGCCCGAGGCACTGATGGAGTGAGTTTGCATTCGCCGGCCGAAGGGCCGCCCACCCAGCCCCAGCGGCCCCTTGGCAGGTCGGGACCGGTGGAGCTGAGGGGGGGGAGGATGCCCACGATATTCGGAGTGGTTCGATCAGACCCGCAGGTCATAGAGGAGGGTCTGGAGGGGCTGCTGGACCTCCGTCCCGGTCCAGGACCAGACGAGGTCGTCCCCGAGGGTCGCCAGGGCCGGCCCGTCGACACTGGCCTCACGGAGAACCACCTTGTTTCCCCATTTCGTACCGTTGGAGCTGTCGAGAACGTGGAGCGAGCCGTCCTCCCAGCCACGCCAAGCGAGGTAGGCGCGGCGATTGTGGACGTGGAGGCAAGGGCGGGCGGTGGTGAACTCCTCGAAGGAGACTTTATCGGAGAAGGTTCGTGCGTTGCTGCTTCGCTGAAGGATCAGCCGGTCCGACGCGACCTCCCGCCAAGCGAGGAGGAGCCTGGAGCCAAGGGTGGACAGCGCTGGGCTGGAGGAGGTCATCTCGCCAAGTGTGACCTTCTGGCCCCAACTGATCCCGTCTGCGCTGCGCAGGAGGTTGATCCGGTTGCCCTCAATGCCACGCCAAGCAAGGACCAGCTCGTTCTTGAAGACGCTCAGCGCCGGAGCGGAGAGAGAGACCTCCGGGAGCGTCACCCGGCTCCCCCAAGTCCCCCCATACGCGGACTGCATGAGGGTCAGACGGTTGTTGCCGATTCCTGTCCAGGCCATCACCCACTTGCCCCGGAAGACGGCGATCGCGAGGCTGTTCGGCGACATCTCATCGAGCGGAGGGAGTGGCGTGAACTGCAGGCCGTCGGTGGATCGCGCCAACTGGAGCCGCAGGTCTCCCGCGCCGACCCAGCCAAGAAGCAGGGCGCCGTTGAGGCTGGCCAAGCTGGGACCAAGGTGGGCCCGTTGCGACAAGGTCGCCCGGCGCGTGAGGGTGATCTTCAGCTGGCTGGCAACGCGCTCGATCCGCTTGACCCAGGCCCGTTCGTCGCGGGGATCATTCGAAGCCTCCCCGGCAAAGTGGAGACCGACCGCGGCGTGGCTGCTCGACTCGAGCCAGACGGAGCCGGAGTCCCCGCCTGCGCTGAGCTCCATCCAGCGTCCCGGAACCGGGATGACGGTAAACTCATCGGCGCTGACCCCCTCGATCATCCCGTGTGTCGTCCCGGTGGTGCGCCCCGACTTGCTGACGCGCATGCCGATCGCTGCGTTGATAACCCCCTTGATCCCTCCCGGATAGTCGACGATGCTGGTCGAGGCAGGCCGTGAGGACTGGAGCCGCGCCACGGCGCAATCAAGCCCGCGATGGCTGCGCGCGATCGTCCCGATGACATCCTGGGCGCTTCGCGTCCCAGGTTGCGTCACCGGCTCGCCAAGCGCCTCCTGTGGACGCGAGGCGACATAGACGTGATGGTTGCTCAGCGCCAGCCGTTCCCCCGTGGCGCCATCGAAGACGATCGCCCCGAGGGTCCCCACCCCGTTGATATTGAGATTGCCGGTCTCGCACCCTCCCACCAGCGGGTTGTAGCGCTTCGTGCGCGCTTGCAGTTCGAGGTTGGACTCGATGACATCGACCGGAAACCCCTCGATCTCCCGCGGAACGATCTCCTCCTCGGTCAACTCCGCGAGGGGCTTCTTGGCCGAGACGTGGACGCGCAGCGCCACCTCACCAGTCAGCTTCCCCTGGCTCCAGCGATAGCCGACATCGACTTTGTAAACCCCCTTCTTGGCCATCAACTGCTTCTTGTTCCGCTTGAGGACATCGAGAAGCGCCTCCATCTCCGCTGGACCCAGCGCGTAGAAATGGGCGTCCTCACGGGCCGTTTGGATCCCGCCAGGATGCGAAGTCTTCTTCATTCTATACGACTTTCCTTCGTTACGGTTTTTGGCAGTCATGATAAGGTCTCCAATGAGTCGAGGGGCAAATGGAAGGTATCGATCTGGCTTGAAGGGAGACGTCTTACCCAGCTTGCCTTGAAGCCTTCAAGATGGCCCAATTTACCAATGAACTATCTTGAAACTCAAAACAGCAATAATCTGAATTAATTAGGGGAAAGGTCATCGAGGATTGTCTGGGAAGCGCCACTGATCTTGTCCTTTCGGTTAAAGAACCGGCAATTTTTCAATCTGGGGAGAATCTCAATGGGTAAGAACCAAATATATCCGACAATTTGGGAAATTTCAGATAATTTGTGAGGAATCGTCAAAATTTTGCCCCTAGAGCCTGATTCACCTGCTTTAGCGAGCACCCCTCGTGAGGACCAACGTCCGATCCTGCAGGCACTTCCTGACTCGGTGCCAGTAGAACTGTCTGCCCAAAGAATTTGGCGACAACTCCCAAATTTGAGGGTCTGTCCCAGCCGCCTAACGGAGTTTTCTTTGAACTCATTGCAGCTCAACACTTTGCGTGAGATAGCCTGAGTATGTACCTGATCTCGGGATATCGTCCCTACCAGATTCTGGACAGGAAACTCCAAATGATCATTCAGCTCCCGGTGACCACCGAAGTTCTGGAGAAGTTCGATGACCTGACCACCAGAGGGAGGGTCGAGAACAAGCAGATTCTGATCGAGTTCGACAGGCGGAGACGAGACGATCGTCAAGAACTCGGCCTCCCCCGAAAGA
>JBMUAP010000333.1:0-4274 GCA_049454155.1 Blastocatellia bacterium | reverse complement strand
AGCAGGCAGTGGATCGGGGGGAGCAGGCAGCGGATTGGGGGGAGCAGGCAGTGGATCGGGGGGAGCTCCCTGGGAAGATTGAGAGTGCCATTGAACAACTTGGCCGGCGCCCACGTGCGGAGCCGTTCCTCGACGAGGGCTGGAGGAACTTTCTCCCCATCTGGCTTGACTCCCCGCGCCCCTCCGGAGTAGTTTACCGATAAAACACAAGCGGCCGCGTCGGGCGGTACCTCCGGGCAGGGCGAAAGTCACGAGGAGGGAAGAGCATGAACCAACTGGAAGATCTGGAAGATAAGGAGCGAGGCCTCGGTCGACGGCGGAGAGAGGAGGCGGGAATGGTGACACGGCGGGAGTTCTTGGGAGGGCTGGCGGCGGCCTCAGCTGCTGGCTGGGGAGCTGGAGGGGGACCGGCGGAGGTCCGGGTGGGATGCCAGACCAATGCGTGGGCGATCCGTCCGGGAAAGTTCGAGGACCTCTTGGAGGTCTTGGCCAAGCTGCGAGATCTGGGCTACGCGGGGTACGAGACCGGGTTCCGGAATCTGCAGGGGCGGTTTGGGGAGGCGGCGACCGCGCGGCGGGAGCTGGAGCGGTCTGGATTGAAGCTGCTGGGGGTGCACATCTTTCTCGAACAGTATGACGAGCGGACAGCGATCGCGCCACGGGCGGAGATCGAGCGGGTAGCGGCAGGGGCAGCGGCCCTGGGAGCGGAGCGGTTGATCTTGAGTGGGCGTGGACTGCTTGCGGCGGGAAAGATTGAGGCGGAGGCACTGCGGCAGAAGGCGGAGGCGCTCAATGGGGCAGGGGAGTTCTGCCGGGCGCGGGGGATGCGGGTGGCCTATCACAACCACGGGCCGGAGATGGCGGAGGAGGCCCGCGAGATGGAGGGGCTGATCCGCCTGACCGATCCGGCGCGCGTCGAGTTCCTCATGGATGGGGGCTGGGCCTTCCGGGCAGGGCTCGACGTCCCCGCCTTCGTGCGTCGGCACCACCGGCGGCTCGCCGGGATTCACCTCCGCGACTTCCGTGCGGGTGAGCAGGTGCCGTTAGGGCAGGGAGAGTTTCCGATTGCGCGACTTGGCGAGGTGGTGCGCGCGGTGGGTTGGAAGGGATGGGTGATCAACGAAGAGGAGCGCCTCAGCGGGGCCAAGCCCGGCGAGGAGGCCGTGCGGCCCGCGCGTGAGACGGTGCGGCGCGTCTTTGGCCGCTAGGGGGCGAGTTGACTCAAACGGAGGGCAGGGGGATGAATCGACGGGAATTTGTCGGACGAACGGGGGCGGGGGCCCTGACGGCTCTCTCTTACTCTCGAGTGGTCGGGGCCAACGATCGGGTGGGCATGGCACTGATCGGCAGTGGGCGACGGGGGCGCGAGGTGATGCGCGCCTTTGTTGCGACGGGTCGGGTCGAGTTGCGCTCGCTCTGTGACGTCTATGATGTGCAACGAGAGCGGGCGCGGTCAGCCCTCCTCTCGGCGGGCCAGTCGGTCCACGAGACGCAAGCCCACGAGGAGTCGATCGCGCGGTCCGGGGTCGACGCCGTCCTGATCGCCAGCCCAGACCATCTGCACCTTGGACAGACGCAGGCGGCGCTGGCCGCGGGACGGCACGTCTATCTCGAAAAGCCGACCTCCCACCGATGGGAGGAGGCACCGGCCTTCCTCGAAGCGGTCCGCCGCAGCGGAAAGATCTGCCAGACGGGGACACAGCAGCGCAGCGGGGCGCATTACCAGCGAGTCAAGGAGGAGATCTTCGGACGGGGGCGCCTGGGAAAGGTCGTCTTCGCCCGGGCGACGTGGCACGACTTTGCCTGGCAGCGCCGCAAGATCGATCCGCAGCCCCGACCCGCTGGCCTCGCCTGGGAGCGCTTTCTCGGGCCGGCGCGGCGGATTCCTTACGACTGGATCCGCTACGATTCGTGGCGCTACTTCCCAGACTACGGGGGAGGGCTGTTGGCCGACATCTTGACCCACTGGGCCGATGTCGCGCAGTGGATGTTGGACGACCCACACCCTCTCGCAGCCGTTGCCGGGGGTGGGATCTATCAGTTGCGGGATGGCCGGGTCAATCCGGATACCGTCAACGCGATCATCGAGTATGGCGGGGGGAAGAATGGGCCGTGGAATTTGACCTTCGAGTCCTCGGTCCTCTCGATCCGTCACGAGCGGCCCGGGGTCTTCTTCCAAGGGACCGAAGGGACGCTTGAGCTGACCCGCGCGGGCTATCTCTTCCAGCCCAACCAGGGCAAAGCGGAAGAGGGCAAGGCGGAGGGGACCCTTGAGGCTGCCCACGTCCAGAATTTTCTCGACGCAATCGTCCGTGGAACCCCGCTCAGCGCGGGAATCGAGGCCGGATTGGAGGCCTGTCGCCCGGTACATCTCGCGCACGCCGCCTTCTGGAAGCGGCGCCGGATGCAGATGGACCGGGACGCGCGTCGGATCTTTTGATCGGCAGCTCAATCACTCGGAAGGCTGGGACGCGGATGTCCCCGGTGTCATCACCAGAGACGTCCCTGCCCGGCAGGCCATTCAGCAGGAGGAGGGAGGAAAAGATGTCGACTTCACAGACGCAATTGGCGATTCCGCCACAATCGACGGCGGTACCGGTTCACGCCAGCGAGACCGTTAAACCAGGAACGCTCTTTTCGGCACAGGCAGAGAAGGTCAGCTACCGCCAGCATTTTGTCCCGGCGACTGCCCATCTTGAGTGGCTCAGTTGTGGGGAGTACACGCTTCCCGCGGGTGCCCGGAGCGGCTCGATCTGCCAAGCGGAAGAGGAGAGCCTCCTCTTCATGTGGAAGGGGGAGGTGACGGTCGAGGTTGAGGGGCAGTCCTTCGCTCTCGCTCCCTACGATACGCTCTACATTCCCCGCGGGGCCGCCTTCCGGATGGTCAACGTGGGAGGGGAGCCCGCGCGGGTGATGCAGTGCTCGGCGACCGCCGAGCGGGTTCATCCGGTTCACCACTCCCGCTTTGCCGAATACTCCCAACGCGAGGATCGGATTCGGAGGCTTCAGGGCAAGGACGTCTTCATGATGTTCGATGTGCCGGAAGCGGCCGACAAATTGATCGCCGGGTATACCTTCTTCCAGCCCTACCAGCGCTCCTGGCCTCCGCACAACCACACCGATCAGGAAGAGGTCTACATCTTCATCAAGGGGCACGGGGCCATGGAGGTCTACGAGTCGCCCGAGAAGCTCTGCTTTGTGACGAGTGTCGGGGAGGGGGATATGGTGACGATCCCGATGATGAACTACCATCCGGTCTTTTCCCAAGAGAGCCCTCTCGAATTCATCTGGTGCATTGCCGGCGCGCGCTACTGGGTCGGCGACAAGAACAAGGACTTCATGGCGGGCAAGGGCGACGCCATCACGACCTGAGGCCCTGCCTTATGACACAGCCCGGGACAGATCCTCCGCAAGGCAGATCCTGGTGGCGTTGGTGGACCGACGGTTCGGTCCGCTGGACGATCCTCGCCCTGCTCTTTCTGGTGACGGTCATCAACTTCGTTGATCGGCTGACCCTCTCCTTTGTCGCCCCGATTCTGCGGGATACCTTCGATCTCTCGAATACGGACTACGGGGAGATCGTCTCCTTCTTCGTCCTCGGGATGATGATTGGAGAGTTCCCGATGGGGTGGGTCATGGACCGCCGTGGGCCGCGCTTCGGCTTCTCGCTGGCCGTCATCTGGTGGTCGATTGCCAACGGGCTCCACGCCTTGGCCCGGACGAAGTGGCAGTTCTCCTTCCTGCGCTTCTGGATGGGCACAGGCGAGTGCGGCAACTACCCGGGTGGGGTCAAGGTGATCGGGCAGTGGTTTCCCCCGCGGGAACGGGCCCTGGCGATGGGGATCATGAACGCGGCCTCGCTGGTGGGAGGGATGATCACGCCACCGCTGGTCGCCGGAATCGTCCTGCTGCTCAACTGGCAGGCAGCGTTTCTGCTGCCGAGTCTGCTGGGGATGCTCTGGGTGATCGTCTGGCGCCGTTTTTATACCGCCCCAGAGGCCCATCCGCGCATCACCCCAGAGGAGCTGGCCCTCATCCAATCCGAGCCGGATCCAGAGGGAGAGGTCCCGACGCTGGGGCGGCTGCTCCGGTTGCCACAGACCTGGGGACTGATGCTCTGCCGCCTGCTGGTGGGGCCGGTCATTCAGTTCTACCTCTTCTGGTTGCCCGAGTACCTCTACCGCACGCGCGGGTACACGATGGCGATGATCGGATTTCTTGCGATCCTGCCCCCGCTCTTCGGGGATGGGCTTGCCGACCGCATAGCGCTTGCA
>JBMUAP010000332.1:0-4275 GCA_049454155.1 Blastocatellia bacterium | reverse complement strand
TTCTCACGGCAATCCCGGATCGCTTCCCCAACGATCTCTTCCGAATACCCATCCTCGTACATCGGGGCCGTGTCGATCAGATTGAGCCCCGCCTCGAGTGCGCGTCGAACCGTGGCGACACAGGCTTCCCGCGGCAACTGGCGATCGGCGACATCTCCAATCCCCAGCCGCGTGGCGGCAAATCCCGTCCGTCCCAGGGGACGACGCGGGGGAAAGATCCGGTCACGTTCCTTGGTCTCTTCTTTTAGCAACGCTTCTCCTGATCACTTCTCCCGGTGAGGCGGGCTGAAGCGCGATCTGTTCTTCAACTAGATGGGGCTGACCCGAGACCAGCCTTTTCAAATCTTGCCGGAGCACTCCCGGGTCGATGGACAGTGCCCCTTCGATTCCCTTATCATCAGAGGGTCTTTTTCCGGAGAGATCCCCCGGATACCCTCTCACTTGAATGAAAACCAGACGAACCCGATGGACCAGATAAATCCGATGGACCAGATAAATCCGATGGATTGGATCCAGAGAGAGTGTACCTTAGCCGCTCGTCCGCGAGGCTTTCACTTGGTCACCGAGGAAGTCCTCGCGGCGCTGCCCGAGATCCGTGAGATTGAGGTCGGAATGCTCCATCTCTTTCTTCAACATACCTCGGCCTCCCTGGCGATCAATGAGAATGCCGACCCGGATGTTCGCGGAGATCTGGAACGCCATCTCCACCAGATGGTTCCTGAACGCGCTCCCTACTACCAGCATACCCTGGAAGGGCCGGACGACATGCCCGCGCACATCAAATCTGTCCTGATCGGTAGCGCGCTCTCCCTGCCGGTAGGACAGGGACGGCTTCGGCTCGGAACCTGGCAGGGAATCTATCTCTGTGAGCATCGCCAGCACGGCGGCCGGCGCCACTTGGTCGCCACTCTTTTCGGAAAGAAATTTCCTTCTCGATAGCGTTCTTTGGCAGTGTACAATGGTTTTGTCATTTGACACCCAATAGCTGACACCTGACAGAAGAGAGCCGCCGAAGAGCGGATCCCTCGTCCTGAATCGAGCCAGACACCGGCTCGACCTGGGAAGGAGCCCCCTGCATGCCCCAAACCGATCTTTCAGCCAAACGGATCCTCATGGTCGTTGCCCCCGAGAATTTTCGCGACGAGGAGTTGTTCGAGCCGCGGGCCGTCTTTGAGCGGGCCGGGGCCATGGTAGCAGTGGCGAGCACCCGCGTCGGCACGGCCAAAGGCACACAAGGCGGGACGGCCGAGGTTGCCCTCTCGCTCTCCGATGTGCAAGTTGACGACTATGACGCGATCGTCGTCGTCGGCGGAAACGGGTCTCCCGCCCACCTCTGGGGGGATGAGGCCTTGCGTACCCTGCTCCAGAAGGCTGCGGCTGCTGGCAAGGTCCTCGGAGCGATCTGCCTCGCCGGCGTCGTTCTCGCTCGAGCTGGCCTCCTCGCCGGGCGACGAGCAACGGTCTATATGACCCGCGAGTCCCTCCTCGAATATCAGCAGGCCGGCGTGCGCGCCAGTCGCGATCCCATCGTCATCGATGACCATTTTGTCACCGCCATTGGCCCTCACGTCGCGCGTGAGTTTGGTGAGGCGGTGGCCGCCCAATTGGCCTCCTGACCAGGAGGGGCTTCCTCATCCGTTGATCCAAATCCCCACCTGGACGGGTGGGGTCATTCCCTCTCTCTTCCGTGCCGGTCTTGCCCATCGGCAGCTGGCGATTCTGCCTCCGCGCACTCTCCCTCTTCCGCATGAATGTCTCTTCCTTGGAGGGACAAGTTTCTGGAACTCCCGCGGGCCTTGGAGACAATCACAGACGAAGGAAGAAGGACGATCAGACAGGTCTCTTGAGAAGGCCTGTCCGGCAAGGAATCAAGCAGGGAAGGAACCCCCTCGGTATGACCGATGCGCAATGGCTGGCGGCGATTCGAGCCGGCGACGATGAGGCCTTTCTCACGTTCTATCGCCAACACCAAGGGGGGATTTATCGGTTTCTTCTGCGGATGAGCGGGGAGGAGTCGCTGGCACAGGATCTGACACAAGAGGTCTTTCTGGTCCTGTGGCAGGCAAAGGACGGCACTCGGTTCGACGGGGCTCGGGGTACGCTCATCGGATATCTCTATGGGGTCGCGCGCCATCTCGTTTGGCGCAGAATGGAGCGGGAGGGGCGGTGGCTTCCGCTCTCCGAAGAGTCGGGGAGCGAGGAACACCCGGAGCCAGCGGTGGGGATAGAGGGGACCGAGAACCCGCTCGATCGACTCACCCGCCAGGAGACGGTCGCGCGCTTGCGCCAGCTCGTCCTCGCCCTTCCAGGCCACTATCGGGAAGCGGTCGTGCTTTGTGATCTGCACGAGATGACCTATCAACAAGCTGCTGAAGTCCTCGATTGTTCCATCGGGACGGTCCGGTCGCGCCTCCACCGGGGGCGTTCTCTCCTGGCTGAACGGTGGCACAGGGGGGATTGCGCGGAAACCGGAGAGTGGGAAGTCGCCGGAGACGGTCTCAGAAGGGCAGGGAAGCCAGAATGAGCTGCCGCGAATGTCAGGAAGCGATCCTGGAAGGCCAGAAGAGTTTACAGGAGAGGATGGAGGTGGCCTCGGGCGAGGCCGTCGCCGCTCATCTGCTCGTCTGTTTCCCTTGTCGTCTCTTCGCCAAACGGCAGCGCCAACTCCAGGAGGGGCTGGCCCTCCTCGCGGCGGCTGACGCCTCCCTCGAAGCCCCCCGGGAGGTCGAGGTGCGGCTCCAGGCGATGCTGGGGAGGCCCACTCGGTCCCGTCCTCTCTCGATCGATGGCCGTTGGAGGAGTCCGGCGCTCGCGGTTGGGGCGCTCGCCGCCAGTCTCCTTTTGGTCAGTTGGCTGGGCATTCGCTGGTTCCGTCCGAGCCCGGCGCCCCCTGCCGCCCCAGGGGCGCTGGCCCGACGCACTCCTCCAGCGACTTTCTCGCGGGAAGAGGGGCGTCCGCCGGCCTTGCCCGATCAGGCAGACGGGCCCGCCCGACCCCAGTCGACCCTCTGGCCGGCGGCGAAACTCCCGCAGCGTCGACCCGCCCGCTCGACTGCTCCGCGCGCTCCGCTCCCAATGGAGGAGCTTTCGAAGGGGGTTGACGGCGACATTGACGAGGCCGAGGAGGCGGACGAGGAGCTGGTCACAGATTTTTTCCCCCTCTATGCCGGGCAACAACTCGTTCCACTCGAGCGGGGACGACTCATCCGTACCCTTGTCCCGCGATCGCTGCTCGGCACGTTGGGTCTTCCCGTTCATCCGGATTGGGCAATTTTTCCGATCAAGGCCGACGTGGTCGTCGGTGAGGATGGAACCGCACGGGCGGTCCGCTTCGTCCGGGAAGAACCCTGACCCCCCCCAGTTGCTCGATTGTCAAAATCACCGTGCAAGAATGAAAGGAGATCGATTGTTTATGAGGCAGAAATCAAAGGCAGGAACCGTTCTCGTGATCGGGTTGCTCCTCGGTGGGCTCCCCGTTCCCAGGGGAGCGGCGCAAGAGGCAGAGAAGAAACGCCAAGTGATCATTCGGAATGAAGATCATCAGCAAGAGATCGTCATCGAAAAAGAGGCCGAGGAGAATGGCAAGAAGACGACCATTCTGCTGAAGCGAGCCGGGGGGAAAGATCCGGTTGATAGCTTCCATCTGGCCGTTCCCCACCCGGGAGGCAACGTCCTGGCCTTCGCCGGTCAAGAGGGGGAGAATCGGTTCATGACGACCTTTTCGATGGACGAGCTTCCCTTCGAGACCCGTGTCGTCAAGGGGGCTCCCTACTCCGCGATCGCCATCACCGAATTCACCCAGTCGCTGGCGGATGGGAACCGCATCCTGCGCACCACGACCACTCAGATCCACCGCGATCAGGAAGGTCGCACCCGGCGCGAACTCTCTCTGACCTCCATTGGCGGTGGCGCCATCACCTCAGAGGCTGGCCAGCCAACACGGAAGTCCGTCCGGATCTCGGACCCTGTCGCCGGGACCAGCTACCTGCTCTCCCCGGAGGCGCGGACTGCCGTGCGCACCCCTTCTCTCTTCAATCTTGAAGGGCACCCCCTCAAGGTTGCGAGCATTGCCAAAGTCGTTGTCGGAGACCAGCTCCAGACTGCTTTCGCCCAAGCGGAGGCTGTGCTCGGCGAGCGGCTCCAGACCTTCTTCTCACAGACGGAGACACGACGCGAGGGCCCCCCACCAGCTCCCCCCGCTCCTCCCGCTCCTCCCGCTCCCCCCGCTCCTCCCGCTCCTCCCACCCCTCCGGCGCCACCGGTTCCTTCTGATGT
>JBMUAP010000331.1:0-4283 GCA_049454155.1 Blastocatellia bacterium | reverse complement strand
ACCACCATTCCCGCAAAGCCGAGGATCGTTGGTGCCAGATCGACATTGAGGACCATCTCGTCGCGAACCTTGCCCGTCCGTTGGTTCCGCGGATCCCGAATGATCAGCGGGATGCGGATCGACTCTTCATAGGGGTACCACTTATCGGCCAAGCCGTGCTCCCCGTGAAAGTAGCCATTGTCCGTCGTGAAGATGACGAGGGTCTCACGCTCGAGGCCACTGGATGTCAACTCTTCGAGGATCCGTCCGACAGCGCCGTCGACCTCTGTCGCCAGACGGTAGTAGGACTTCATATACTCCTGGTACTTCTCTGCCGTATCGAACCGCCAGTGCCAGCGATTCCGCCCCTCATTCTTTTCATTGGCGATGAAGGGTGGCAGCAGGCGGAAGAAGGCGTCACTCGCCGTCAGTGGGACAGGAATGGTCACATCCTGGTAGAGGCTGGCACTCTCCGGCTGGTAGAGGTACTGGCGCGGGTTCTCATCCTCGGCGTGGGTCGCGAAGAAGGAGACGGTCAGGCTGAAGGGCTTCTCCACCGGTCGGGTCCGGAGAAACTCGAGGGCATCCTGTTCGTTCTTCTGGGTGACGTGAATCGTCGATCCATCAGCCTGCTTCAAGTAGTGACGACCCGCGTAGGAGCGCCCGAAGTCGAACCGCTCGGCCGGGAATCGACCGTTGTGCCACTTGCCGACGTGACCAACATGGTAGCCATTGGCACGGAGCATCCCGGGCCAAGTCTCCTCCCACGGGGTGCGAAAGGCGGCGAAGGCCGTATTGCCATGGCGGGACATCCACTGGCCGGTCAGAAACGAGGCACGGCTGACCCCGCAGATCGAGGTTGTCACGTAGGAGTTGCGAAACCGAACTCCCCCGCGAGCCAATGCATCGAGGTGCGGCGTCCTGACGACCGGGTGGCCAGCAATTCCAAGCGTGTCGTGGCGCCAGTCATCCACGTAGAGCACAACGATGTTCCTCGCCGGCTTCGCTTGGACGAGGCCAGGGAGCAACATCACGCCGATCATCAGGAATCTTCTGATCATTCTATTCTCTGGCCTGCATCACAGTTCCACTGAGTCGCAGTGCCAATGTGGTCTAGTTCTTGAATGGGCTCATCCGATATCTTGAGAAACCTTGCGTCGAGATCAAAGTTGATATCTCGACATCAGGATTGTTGCGGTAATCCAGGACCTCATCGCTTGATGGGGCCGCAAGTGGCCGCCACCGTAGAACAGGCGGCCACTTGCAAGAGGTAGTACCACACACCACCTCAATTCGAGGTGGTTCGGAAGGGGGAAGCGGGGAGGCCCTCTCGATTGGTGAGGGTCGTCACCGGGTCATCGGCCCAGCCGTAGCGGGCCTGCGTCGGGAGGGGGACCTCCGGGCTCGAGACGACGATGGTTGCGCCATCGATCCGGGCAGTGGCGGCGACAAAACGGCCATCGGCGCCAGCAACCTCAAAGCCCTTCAGCTCCCCGCCACGTGCGACCAGTCCACCTCCAACGTGATCGAAGAAGAGGCGGAGAGCGCCCTCCTCAATCGTCTGTTGGCGGAAGAGCGGACCGGAGTGGACCAGCTTCTCGCCGTAGGCGAGGGCGCGGGCAGGGAGCGCCAAGCGCAACCCGACATCCTGCTTGTTCTTGGGATGGATATCGGCGGACTCACCGATATCGATCGTCACCGCCATGGCGGTGTTCTTGAGCCGGAGGGTCTGGAGTTGGGCTTCGCGCAGTTCCGGCCAGCCGCTGACGCCGCCGACCTTGCCAAAATTGGCGAGTTGAACGAAGAGGAAGGGGAAGTCACCCTGGCCCCAGGCACGACGCCAGTCGGTGATCATCGCCGAGAAGAGGCGGTGGTAGACCGGGGCGCGCTCTTTCGAGCCGTTGGACTCGCCCTGATACCAGATGGCGCCGGCGATGGCATAGGGAACGATCGGGGCGATCATCCCGTTCCAGAGGGTCGACGGGGCGTGGGGATGGCCGGGGCCGGCCGGGATCCCGGGACGGGCGCCTTTACTGCCATTAGCCTCCCACTTGGCGACGGCCTGCTCGTAGCGAATCATCGCCGCCGGGTGATTTTCGAGAATGCGTGCCCAGTAGGAGTAAGCCGGGAGCAGAGCGGGATCGGCGGCGAGGGCCGACGGGCTGATCCAGCTCTCGACGGGCGTGCCTCCCCACGGTGCCTGGAGAATGGCGACCGGAACCTTGAGCTGCTGATGAAGGTGGCGGGCGAAGAAGTAGCCAACGGCAGAGAGGGCCCCGATCGTCTGCGGGGTGACCACCTGCCAAGCCGCCTTGACATCGTCGCGCGGAGCGTCGGCGACGACGTGCTCGACCTTGTAGAAGCGGATCTGCGGGTAATTGGCCGCGGCGATCTCTCGTTCGGCATCATTCGAGGCGCTGACGCGCCACTCCATGTTCGATTGGCCAGAGGCAAGCCAGACCTCCCCGACGAGAACATCGGCAAGGCGGATCGAGTTGTTCCCCTGGATGGTCAGCTCGAAGGGGCCACCTGCCGCACCGGGCTTGAGGAAGACCTCCCAGCGACCGAGCACGTCGGCGACCGCCTTCCGCTCCTCTCCACGGAAGCGGACGGTGACGGCCTCGCCCGGGTTCGCCTTGCCCCAGACGCGGACTGGCCGCTCCCGCTGCAGCACCATCCCGTCAGCAAAGATCGATGAAAGGCGGACGTCGGCCAAACTCTCGCCGGTCAGGGTAAACAGCAACGCCAGCAACAGCACGATGGATCGATTCATGGGTTGGTCTCCTTCTGGATTACCAGATCAAAATGGAAGGGTGGCGGGGTGGACCGGATCTTCAACGCCGATGGCCGCCCCGTTCTCCCTAGGGAAGGGTGCGGAACTGAATCGAGTAGAGCTCAGCGTCCTTCATGACGAACCGCAGCCGGATCGGGCGTCCGGCGAGCGTCGCCAGATCGGGCCCGTTCTTCCAGGTCACTTCCCGGGCGATCTCGTTGCCGATCTGCTCAAGGCTGTCACCCAGCGCGAAGCCCGGGAGAGGCCGGCCGGCCTCATCCTGAATCTCGACGCGGATCTCGCCAGCGGCGGAGGTGGCGAAGTTGATCCAGAGCCGGCGGCCGCTGAAGCGGAGCGGACGGGTCAACAGCTCGCCGCCGCGCCCGGGGGCGCGCACTGCCCCCCGTCCATCGGTGCGCCGCCGGTAGCGTCGCAGATGGTGCGTCGGCTGGCCATAGTTCTTCTGGACATAGAGCGACATCTCGGCCTCGCCAGTCGGAACAAGGTTGAGCGCGGGATAGTTGGTCCGCGAGGTCCAGTTCTCGAGGCCCAGTTCCGGCTTGAGGAAAGCCTCCGGGAAGTGCCGGTCATATTGATCCCCGCCGCGGGTGGTGATCAGTACACTGTCGGAGAGGTCGCGGAAGTAGCCCGGGTTGACCCCGACCCTCTCGGCCTGCGCCGCGGTCAGCACTTGGCGTCCAGGCAGGAAGCGCGCGGCGATGCCAAGATAGATCTGCGGGGCCCGGAAATAGGGATGGGTCTGGTTGGTGTAGAGCTGCTCGAGCGGTCCGTCGCCATAGCCCATAAGGACCGGCGCGGTCCAGTGAATGAAGTCGGTCGAGGTCGTCCGCGCGATCCGGCGGATGCGGTCGCGAAAAACACGGACGTAGGCAAGGTACTGCCGCTCGCTCTCGGACCAGAAGGCGACATTCTGCGAATCGAAATCGCCCGAGGTGATCACCGGCCGGTCGACCAGCTTACGCCAGCGCAATCCATCGGCGGAGACAAAGGTGTAGAGGCCCGTCTTCTGCGTCCCGGCGAGGGCCTTGTAGCGCTGGTCGGCTGGCACGCCGGGTCGATCGTCGAGCAGCGGGCTGAAGTTGTGGGAGAAGGGGGCTTGACCGGCGAGGACGACATTGTTGCGCCGATGGCCGTCGACCTCGAAGAGGTCCAGCTCCGGCCGGGTCCAGGTGATCCCGTCTGGGGATTCGGCGACGCAGGTCGTCTCCCGCTCACTGCCATCGGCCCGCGGCTCGGGCAATCCGCGGTAGTAGAGGCGGTACCGCGCGCCATCCCGGATCACCGTGCAGTAGCCAGCGAACGGCCCTTCCCAGGGTCTGTCGAAGCGCAGAACCTCTCCGGCATCGATGGGATGCTGCAGCTCGAAGGTGACGCCATCGGCCCGTTCGACGAGGGTCCGATCGACAAAGAGCTCGAGGCGAGTGCCGAGATCGAGCGGGGGCGACTGGGTGGCGACGCCCAGCGGCAGCCAAGGCCCGCCCACCGGCAGCCAAGGGCGGCCCAGCGGCAG
>JBMUAP010000330.1:0-4299 GCA_049454155.1 Blastocatellia bacterium | reverse complement strand
ATTGCCCGCTTGAAGAGAAGCCGGTCCTCGGCGATACGGATGGCGGGGAGCTTGGCCCCGATCAGCTCGACTCCGTATTGCTCGAGCACCCCACTCTCCGCGAGTTTGACCGTCAGGTTGAGGGCCGTCTGCCCTCCCACGGTCGGCAAGAGTGCGTCGGGTCGTTCCCGTTCGATGATCGCGGTGAGCGATTCCACGGTCAGGGGCTCGACGTATGTTCGATCCGCCAGCTCTGGATCCGTCATGATCGTTGCCGGATTCGAGTTGACCAGGATGACCGTGTACCCCTCCTGCTTGAGCGCCTTACACGCCTGGGTTCCAGAGTAGTCGAATTCGCAGGCCTGTCCGATGACGATCGGTCCCGACCCGACAATCAGTATTTTTTGCAGATCCGTTCGTTTTGGCATAGCGGTCGCTATATTAGGGAAGAGGAGCCGAGAATGTCCAGCTGGAATTTCCGAATGGAGGAATGGATCAAGACTCTTCCTCGGATCGACCGACTGCGTCCGCGGAAGAGAGGGCGGAGATCGCTTCGGGAAGGAGGGTCAGGCGGTGGGCGAGGGTCTGGTGGAACGCGGCATCGATGAGGGTCTGGATCGCGCCCGGAGCACGCAGCGCCGACGTCAGGCGGAGTTCGATCGTCCCTCCCCAGATCCGGTTCCGCTGGAGCATCCCTTCCAACCGCAACCGGGTGAGCGGGGCAATCTCGACCGTCCTCGGGAGCTTGATCGCCGGGGTGTAGGCGAGAGGCGCTGCCTCAGGTGCAGTCAGATCCAGCGTCGAGAAGGCCGCCGCGAAGCGCTCCCGATCAAGACTGGCCAGCCGTGCCGGGGTGCTCCCGTCGCTCGATTCGGCCAGCAGAAAGCGTACCTTATGGTGGTTGGAGAGTCGCTCTGCCTCCGTCTGGAGGTGGTGCAAAATCTGCCAAGCCAACTCCTGGCCATCGACCGACTTCCCCATCTCCTGTCCGGTGGCATACCGGATCATCTCCGCCAACCCCACGGGGCAAAGCGCGTGTGCCGTCCAGCTGAGCGGCAGAAAGGGCTCCTTTTCAGGGCGCAGTGCCAGCAGGGCGAGCGCTCCCGACTCTCCCCGCGCGAGCAATTTTTCGAGAAAGATCCGTTTTTCGAGCGACGCTTGCGCGGCCAGTTCCAGCTGTCGCGTCAACAATTCGAGAATTCGCTTGCGATTGCGCTCGGCCCTCAGCCCTATCCGCGGAAGATTGAGCGCGACCGACGAGAAGATGGCCGCCCGCCATTGCCAGTCCTCGCCTGTCCGTCGGAGCTTCTCCGGATGCAGGCCGTAGCGACTGGAGAAGGCCGCCGTGCCGCTTCCCATCTCCCCCTCTTCCGCTTGCCAAGCCGGGAGTGGCGACGCCGGCTCATCCCGATCGAAGGCGATCACCAGCCCTCCCCGTCGGGTCAGAATCTCCTCTACTTGCGCCAGGAGTTGGTCGCTCCCCGGGCTCCCAAAGAACGATCGGCGCAGGTGCAGGATCGGTCGGGGGCCATTGAAAGATCGCCCCTCCCCATCCCCCTCCAGAAAGACGTCGAGAAGGGCCTCGAGGAACTGACGCGCGACCTCTTGTCCACTCCCGTAGGGTGCCTCCAACTTTTTGCCACTGGCCCCAATCATCGGCAGGTGCTCGATATAGGCTGGCGCGTCCCAGTCGAGGTGAAGATCACACCGGATCGGGTGTCCTCCCCGCGCGATCGTCGGTGCGGAAAGCTCGAACAGCAGCCCTTGGGCCAGTTGGCGAATCTCCCGTGCCGGGCGCCCGGTCAGCAAGGGGGCAAAGGCGAAATTGAGCGAGTCCCAGGCGATTCCTTCACTGAAGTAACCTTGGAGGGCGGCGGTGTAGCTGACCAAATGAGAGGCGAGCACTTCCGGTCGACGCGCGGGCCGCGAGCCGGCAAATCCTCCCGGAAGCCGCATTCCATAACGCTTGATGAAATCGATCGCCCCGATCATCGACTGTGGCCGGTCAACTTCGCCCAAGTGCTCAATATAGAGGTCCCCATCGACGTGCGCGAAGGAGACGGCCTCGGAGAAGACAGAGAGCATGGCATACTCTCGCTTGATCGCCTCGGCCAGCGCCAGGCTGGTCCCCTCGGGGCCGTGCAGAAATGGGTGGTGGCCATGGGCCACCTGTCGGGTCGCTTGAATGATCCGGGAGGCGTCATAGGCTGGAACCCCCAGACGAGTGTGCGCCTTGTACTCCGCGAGGAGCCCTTTCTCAATCAGACGGGCATCGACCAGACCCCGAATCAAGGGCGCCGTCAAGATCCGGATGCCAAGCCGCTCGATCTGCTCGCTGACATCGCCGGCGATCTCCTCCGCGACGTCAAGACGGAGACCCGTTTCCCGCACCAAGGCGTCGACGATGCGCTGAGGATCGAATTGACCCAGATTCTCGTGCGACTGGCGGACGATCATCTCCGCTTCCGCGGCTGGTACTTGAAGAGTGACCTCTCCCGGATCGTTCATCCTCTGCTCTGCTCCGGACTTCTCTTGGAAGAAGAGGAGAAGGGGTCTTCTGTCGCCAACTCCTTAAGATGGTGTGCGGGGCGACCCGCCGGCAAAATCCAGGGATTGACCAGATGGTTGAGTGGCCCGGCCCCGTGTCCAAGGCCGGGGGCCGTGCGGATCGCTTCTGTCACATAGTCCTTGGCTTTGGCGATCGCCTCCGCGAGGGCTTGACCGGAACCAAGCAGGGCGGCAATCGCCGCCGAGAGGGTGCATCCGGTTCCATGCGTGTGGCGAGTCTCGATCCGCTCACCAGGGAAGAGCGTCCAGCTCCGTCCATCGAAGAGGAGGTCGCTGGCGTCATCCGGGAGATGGCCGCCTTTGAGCAGCACCGCTGGTCCAGGTCGATTCGACCCTTGTCGCGCCAGTTCGTGAATCTGGGCTCCCGCCCGCTTTCTCTCCTCCAGCGTCCGCACTCTTCCCCCCGTCAATCGTTCGGCTTCTGCCAAGTTGGGCGTAATGAGCGTCGCCAGGGGCAGCAGGTGCGCGATCAATTCGCTGACGGCCCGGTCATCAATCAGATCAAAGCCGCTCGTCGATCGAATGACTGGATCGACGACCACTTGTCGAAGCTGGTGTCGGGTAATGGCCGCTGCGGCCACCCGGATCGTCTCCGGCGTGGGAATCATCCCTGTCTTGACTGCCGTCGGGGAGAAATCGTCCAGCAGCGGTGCCAGCTGACCCTCCAGTACCTCTGCCGAACTGTGAGAGGCCCCACGCACCTCGACAGTGTTCTGGAAGGTCAGCGAGGTGATCGCCGCGATCCCATAACAACCGAACGCTGCGAAAGTTTTGAGGTCGGCTGCCACGCCGGCTCCCCCTGAAGGATCATGCCCCGCAATTGTCAGGATCGTCTTCATGATATTGAACGATTGGAATGACGTCAGGGAGACCCCTTCCACAAGCCCTGGGCTGGGAAAGGGTTTTTGAGAGGGGGGCAAGGATTCCGTCGGGGAGTCGTCTCCTCCGATGATGCTACCCGATGCCGCCCGTTGCCGAACCACCCGGTTCTTCTGAGAGATTCCCCTGACCTGGGGCTGGCGGGAGTGGCTGGAAATTCCAGCACGGTGTCACTCAGAAGACCTTCATCAATGTGAACTTCGGTAGAGTACCACTATCGAGTCGACTCCGGCAATTCCTCGGCACGACAACCTCCTGCCGATCAGAGCAATCGTCAGGTCTCTTCTCCCTGTTGGACATTCTTTTCATTTCTCGACCGCTTTCCTGAAATCCCCTCCTCCTCCCGTTCCCTCTTGGCTCGCGGAGGCATCGGTCTTTGTCTAACTGGACTTCGGAACAATATTTGCTAATCAATTTTCTTTCCATTGCTGACGTTCTGGCGGGTCAGTCTGACAGGTGACCAGAAACCCTCACGATGAGAACTCTCTGGCTGGAGAGCAGAAAGGAGTCCCGGATGAAACGCTGCCTGAGCCGTTTACTGCCATCGCTTGGACGAGGGGCAATTCTTTCTTGGTGCAGTCTTTCCCTGATCGCAGTTGCGGCAGGGCAGGTCAATTCTCCCCATCCTTATTCTGATGTCCCTCTTTTTGCCTTTGCGCCCCGAGTGGATTATCCAGCTGGAACGGGCCCCTTCTCCCTGACAGCTCTCGACTGGAACGGGGACGGAAACTTGGACCTGCTCGCCCCCAACCGTGATTCTGGGGATTTGACGGTCTTTCTGGGGCGTGACGATGGGACTTTTGTGCCCCAATCGATACCCATTCCTGGAGGAAATTGTCCCAGCCAGGTCGAAGGGGCCGACTTCAATCGCGA
>JBMUAP010000329.1:0-4300 GCA_049454155.1 Blastocatellia bacterium | reverse complement strand
CTCCCGCACGCTGCGCCCGCGAATCACGACCCGCGACCGTCACAAACTGGACGAGTACCTCGAGTCGATTCGTGATATCGAGAAGAGGATCGACTTTGCCGCGAAGGAGGAACGGCTCGAGGGCTGGCGTCCGACGCTCCGTCAACCCAACCTTCCCCGCCCCGGTGAACAGGCACCACAGCTCGTTCCGGAGCATATCCGGCTGATGCTCGACCTGATCGTGCTGGCTTTCCAGATGGATCGCACGCGGATCGTCACCCTCATGCTCAACAACGACCTCTCGCAGATGAACTTTCGCTTCCTTGAGGGAGTTCGCGGCGCGCTCCATCTCGACCTGACCCACAACGGCAAGGTCCCGGAGACAGAGGCCATGTACCTCCGGACCAATCAGTACCACGTCGAAGAGTTCACTTACCTCGTCAACCGGCTCAAGGCGATCGATGAAGGCGGGTCGACGCTGCTCGACAACTCGATCCTCATGCTGGCCTCAAGCCTCTTCGATGGGGATGCCCACAGCGCCGATCAGCTTCCGATCGTTCTTGCCGGGCGTGCCGGCGGAGCGATCCGCACCGGCCGGATCCTCGACTATCTCGATCGTGGAGACGACCAGCGGCGCGCCTGCAGCCTCTTCCTCTCGATCATGGACTTGATGGGCGTCCGGCTCGAGCGTTTCGGCGACAGCGAGATCCGGCTGGCTGAGCTGGTCTGAGAGCGTGTGGTTGTGCTAGATTCCACTCAGATCCTGTTTCCGGAAGGCATCCATTGATTGCTGCGTTCATCTGTGGATTCAACTCTTCGGGCAGATTTTTGGATCAGTTCCAGCCTGACGGCCTCCGCGTGAAGGAGAGCGTTCGTCACCTACTCCCAACCAGTGCAAGGTGGAATCGAGGCGGCAAGAGGATGAGAGGAGAGACTCCGTGATGAGAACCGGCTTGCGGACTTGGCCCTTCCAGGGTCGATGGCAGTGGACAGTGGCGGCGCTGGCTGCCGGGTTGATCTTCTCGGGATGGCTGCCGAGCCGGATCGCCCCTGGCGTTCAATCGGCAAGATCGATCCGTGCGGGACTTCACCCGCTGCGACAGGATCCCGCGCCCCCGGCCAGCAGACCGGAGGAGCCACCGCCGACCGGGGGCGTCGCCGACCTGCTCGGGCGATGGAACATCACCGGCGAAGGGGCCTATGGAGATCACGTCTACTGGCTCGAAGTCCGACAGGACGAGAACGGAGCCCTCCGTGGCACGTTCCTCAATCGCCGTGGAGGATTGATCTCCCTCCCCGAGATCACCGTCGAGGAGAGCGAACTGCGCTTCGGGATTCGCCCTCGCCCCGACGCCCCGCGTGAAGTTCATCGGGCCCGTGTCGAAGAGGGGCGCCTTCTCGGACGCATGACGGCCGAAGATGGCTCCCGGGAGATCCCTTGGATCGGCGAACGCCCTCCGCAGTGGGGGATTCACAGTGCGAATGGCCGATTCCGGTTGGGAACTCCGGTGCAGCTCTTCGATGGCGAGACGCTCCAGAACTGGCTGCCACGCGATCCAAGTCAACCGCTCGGCTGGACGATTGTCGATGGGGCGATGCGCAATGAGGACCGGGCCAACAACCTGATCTCCCGCCACCATTTCGAGAATTTCCGGATCCGCGCGGAGTACTCGATCGCCGAGAAGAGCAACAGTGGCATCTTTCTCCGCGGGCGCTACGAGCTGCAGATCGTCGATGATGCGGGGCAGGTGCCTGGGCCACAAGGGCACATGGCCCTCTACAGCCGGGTCGCCCCAGCCCTCAACGCGAGCCTGCCGGCAGGGCAGTGGCAGGTCGTCGAGGCGACGATCGTTGGGAATCGCCTGACGGTCGACCTCAACGGGAAGCGGGTCCACGACAACATCGTCCTCGAAGGGATCACGGGGGGAGCGATCGACAGCCGGGAGGGGGCGCCCGGACCGGTCATGATCCAGGGGGACCACGGCAAGGTCGCCTTTCGCCGCATCACGGTGACGCCGATCCTTGGCGCTCGACGCTGAACACAAGTCGGGGGAGGCCCATGTCGGAATGCTGACCACCTACCAGATGAGAAGACGGAGCGAGCGAGCATGATCCAGGTCCGTCCGGAGAGAAAGAACTCCTCCGAGTCACCGGCATCCATCCCCCCACGGCCCCTGCGTCAAGCAACCTTCTGGAATCGGCTCTTGCAGGGGTGGATTGGGGAGGAGACGTCGATCAGCCGACGCGTCCAGGTCATGATCGACCTGCTGATCTGCCTGATCAGTTTCACCGTCGCCCACCTGCTGCGCTTTGACGGCTGGCCGTACCCTCCCTACGATGAGCGATTTCTCGATTGGCTGCCCTACCTGCTGCTGGCCCGGACGGGGGTCAACCACCTGCTTGGACTTTATCGTCGCGTCTGGCGCTATGTCAGCATCCCGGATGTCACGCAATTGGCGGTGGCGATCGGGATCGTCTCGGCGGTCCTCCTGGCCCTGCGGATCCTCGCGGCGAACAGTTTACCCCGACTCGCCGTTCCGATCAGCGTCATCATCATGGACTTCGTTCTGACGTTGGTGGGGATGCTGGCGGTGCGGTTGAGTTGGCGATTGACGGCGGAGCGCGCGGACCGCGCCGAACAGAGCCTCCCCGGGGTCCGGCTGCGTACCCTTCTCGTCGGGGCGGGCAGCGCCGGCATCTCGACGGTCCGAGAGATCGGACGGCGAACGGACCTGGGCTTCGATGTCCGCGGCTTCCTCGACGACCACGAGAGCAAGCAAGGAACGGTCATTCAGGGGATTCCCGTCCTCGGGCGCACAGAGGACCTGCCGCGCATCGCCAATCGGTACCAGATCGACCAGGTGATCATCACCATGGCGACCGCCCGCCGCAAGACGATCCGTCGGATCCTCGACCTCTGCGAACAGAGCCAACTACCAGTGCGCATCATCCCGGCGCTCTCCGAGCTGCTCGGCAACCAAGTGACCGTCAGCAGCCTGCGGCAGGTCGAGATCGAGGACCTGCTCGGCCGGGATCCGATCGACATCGACGAGTGGCTCGAATCGAACCGGGCCGCCTACCGTGGTCGGCGCGTCCTCGTCACCGGGGCAGGAGGCTCGATCGGGCGGGAACTCTGCCGGCAACTGCTCATCCTCGAACCGGCTTCCCTGCTCCTTCTCGACAAGGACGAAAATGCCGTCTTCGAGGCCGAACGTTACCTGCGCGAGCAGGCCGCCTCCTTGCTGGCCCTCAATGGAGGCACTCACCGGACAACGATCGTTCCCCTCATCTGCGACCTTCGCCACCGGGCCCGCTTGAGTCAGATCTTCACGACGCAGGATCCGCAGGTCGTCTTCCACGCAGCAGCCCACAAACACGTCCTCCTCATGGAGCAGAACGCCGCCGAGGCGATTGACAACAATATCGGAAGCACCCAGGTACTGCTCGAGCTTGTCGCCGCTAACCCACCTCGATTTCTGCCCAATCCCGGAAAAGATGAGGGTCCTGCTGGGACATGGAGCCGCGCCGGGGGCGTCGAGCGGTGCGTCCTCGTCTCATCCGACAAGGCGGTCAACCCGACAAGCATCATGGGGGCAACCAAGCGGGTCGCCGAACTGCTCTTCCAGGCGGCGGCGAATGCCCAACCCGGCCCGGGCCGGACGAGCTTCGCCTGTGTCCGCTTCGGGAATGTCCTGGGGAGCCGGGGGAGCGTCATTCCCATCTTCCGCGAGCAGATCCGGGCAGGAGGCCCCGTCACGGTTACCGACCCGGATGTCGAACGCTACTTCATGACGATTCCGGAAGCGGCGCAGTTGATCATCCAGGCGGGAGCGCTTGGAGATCAGGGGGAGATCTACCTGCTCGATATGGGAGAGCCGATCCGGATGGTCGAACTGGCCAAGGATATGATCCGGCTCTCGGGATTGACGCTCGGAGAGGACATTGAGATCGTCTTCACCGGCCTGCGGCAGGGCGAGAAGCGCAAGGAGGAGCTGATGATCGCCGAGGAGGGGGCGCAACGCACCCCTTTCGGGAAGATCTTCATCGCGCCGCCGCTCGAGTACGATTTCGGGCGCCTCTCGAGTCAGGTCGCCGCCTTGACGGCCGCCGCCGAAGCGGGCGATCATCCGCGTCTCTACCAACTGCTGGAGGAGATGGGAATTGGATTCCATCCTTCCAAGGGGACTGCCCCCGCCGCCCTCCCACGGGCCCTGAAGGCCGGAGGGGCCTACTCGATGACCAGCGACCCGCCAATGACGAGAGGGAACCACGGATATGCCAAGGAAGATCGATCGTGACAATCCAGACAATCCCCGCTCCC
>JBMUAP010000328.1:0-4304 GCA_049454155.1 Blastocatellia bacterium | reverse complement strand
CCTCTCATCCCCCCTCTTCCCCCCTCTTCCCTTCGTCTCATCCCCTGCCGGGCGCCTCACGTCAGACCTCGTGATACTTCGATCGGGCAGGTGCATCATTCAACAACGTCATTGGAATCTATCATCAGCCGGTGAGAACTTGCTTCGGATGAATTTTCGTCACCAAGGGTTGCAAGGAAATTGGAAGAGTGTTTAGCTCGATCTTCTGGAGAGGAACAGCAGGCCCGTTCCTCAAGGCCCACCTGGCTTGGAGAGGACCCGCCAGGAGAGGGAGTTGGGGATGAGAACGAAAAGTGCCGAGCTCCCGGAGAAAAAGGGGAGATCGGCACAAGTACAAGGAACAGGGAGACACGCTAAATGGTGCCAGACGAGCCCATCTTCCTGATGAAGCGCTGTCCCATCCGTCAGGGGATTATGGACGAAAACCGCTGACGATAATCGAGGAGGGCGAGAGGTTGTCGGCCTGCGTCAACGCCATCACTCCAGCCACGCCACCGCCAATCCCTGCCATCATCAACGCGGCAATCGTCGCGGCCGTCAGGGAGGCAGGGTAACTGAGCAACTCTTTCCGGGTACATCGGGAAGTCGCCTGAGTCCCCACGGTCACTTCTTTGCCCGCCGCAACGTTCTCGACGCGTCCGCCAGAGGCCACACTGGCATCTCCGCGCGTCGCGGCGACGAGGGTGTCGCCACAAGTGACATCGACCGTCACCGCCGAAGCCTGACGCCCGGTCGAGGTCGCCACCCCATTGGCCGTCACCACGGTGATCGCCACCCCGGTGGGGGCATTGACCACCGCCCGTCCGGAAGAGAGGTTTCCGCCGAGGGTCGCCTCGTTGAACCGAACCGTCATCTCACTGTCCGGCCCCAGCTGCATGCGTCCCAGGTTGCCAAGACTGACGATCGCGCCACTGTTGCGCGCCGTCCGAATCACACTCTCGCTGAAGACGGTTGCGCCCGGAATCGCCGAAGCACCGTTGAGCGTCACCGAACCTGTCACGGAAAGCTCTCCAGCCACCCGACCCGCCGTCTGTGCCAACACACTCGTCGTGACCAGCGAGTAGAATCCACCGACCGCGACCATCAGGCCGATACTGAGGGCCTTGCGCAAGCTCGTTGGTTTACTGCTCATACTCTTTCCTCCCTGTTCCAAAAAAGCGATAAATCCTGGTTCCGTCCGCGAAGCGTCCCTTCTCAGTGCGGTCAGCTTCTTCTTCCCTGCCAACCTACCCTGCCAACCTACCCTGCCAATCTTTGCAGAGCCCCAGCCTTGAGACCGACCGCCACTTGCACGATGTCATCCGATTGGACCGCCCAATCTACGACAATTTGACATCGCACAAACCAATCGACGCTGCTGTCGTGTACGTCGAACTTGTGAGATCTGAAAGACGGAATGCCACTAGATGGACAGGGTAGAAAATACCCGAATCAGAGGCGATTTGCAAACCCCTACAGCGCCGTCTTCAAGAGAGAGCAGCAAGACAATCCAAGCATCGAAGGTAGCGGCTCACCACATTGACGAACTTCAAAGGATCCAACGGTCCAGTCATGACAACCCTGACGGATCCCGATCCGTCGTGGGTTGGCCCGGCCCGGGAGGTTGGTGTCGCAAGGAGTGCTCTCGATGGAGGTTCTTGTACCAGGCAATCGTTTGGGAGAGGCCTTCTTCGGGAGAGACGCGAGGCTCCCAACCGAGTACCTCCCGGGCGCGACGGATATCGGGCTGGCGCGTCCGTGGGTCATCCTGTGGCAACGGGCGATGCACCAGCGGACTGGAACTTCCCGTCAATCGAAGAATCAACTCGGCAAATTGACGGATGGTCATCTCGACCGGGTTGCCGAGATTGACGGGCTCGTGATACGAAACCTCCATGAGGCGTCGAATCCCGGCGATCAAGTCATCAACATATTGAAAGCTGCGGGTCTGGCGGCCATCTCCGAAGAGGGTCAGCGGCTCCCCAGCGAGGGCCTGATTGATGAAGGTTGGCACGACCCGTCCATCGTCGACTCGATTGCGGGGGCCGTATGTATTGAAGATCCGCACGATCCTGGTATCGAGATCGAACGTTCGACGATAAGCCATGGTGACGGCCTCCGCATACCGCTTCGCCTCGTCGTAGACGGCGCGGGGCCCGATCGGATTGACGTTACCCCAGTAGGTTTCCGGTTGCGGATGGACGAGCGGATCGCCATAGACTTCAGAGGTCGAGGTCAGAAGAAAAGAGGCTCCCTTGGTCCGGGCAAGTTCCAGGGCGTGGTGGGTTCCAAAAGATCCGACCTGAAGGGTCTCGAGCGGGAGCTGGAGATAGTCGATCGGACTGGCGGGGCTGGCCAGATGAAGAACCCAATCGACCGGGCCAGAGACGGTAAATGGCCGACAGACATCGACCTCCTCAAGCTCGAACCGTGGATGATCGGCAAGATGCGCCAAGTTTCGGCGTGAGCCAGTCAACAAGTTATCGACGACCACGACCGAGAGCCCGTCGTCAAGCAAGCGATCACATAGATGGCTGCCAATGAACCCGGCGCCTCCGGTCAAAACGATTCTCATTCGGTTTCCTTGTCCCCCGGCGGGGCCGCTTGGCCACGGTAGAGAGAGAGAAAGGGGAAAGGCGCCGAGCAGAGTGCGTTCGTGCCTTTCCTCCGTCTTTCCGCTACGAGGAAGGGGATCGGTCGTAGAGGGGAACACACGGGAGAATACGGGCTTGACGCCCATCGTGGACCGCGTAGGTCCCCCCCTTCCAGAGCGATGCTCCACCGTGTTCGCCACGCTTGTTGAGCGCGTAAAAATTGATACTGAACTTGCGTAGTTCCGTGAGGTTGTCGCCATAGCGGGCCGAGATCCGCTTGATGGCATCGAGCGCCGCCTCGGTTGGCGACATCCCGCGTCGCATGTTCTCGACGATGGTATGGGAGCCGTTGATGTAGATGCACTCTTCTCCGCGCCCGGTTGAACCGGCGGCACCAACCTCATTGTCGACATAGAGACCGCTGCCGATGATGGGGGAGTCCCCGACGCGCCCTGGGATCTTCCAGGCAAGCCCGGAGGTAGTCGTGACCCCAGAGATGTCGCCAGCCGCATTGACCGCGAGGCAGTTGATCGTCCCAGTCGGTCGGCGGCGGAGTTTGTCCTCGATCCAGGACTGGAGGGCGATCTGCTCTGGGGTGGGGCTCGCCAGCGAGATCTTCTTCTCTTGTTCGCCAGCGGTTCGGAGAGGACTCGGGCCCCAGGCATCCTGAGGATTGAGGCTCTCGCGCCACGCGAGCCAAGCAAGTCGGGCCGGTTCTGTCAGGAGGTCTTCCTTCTGAAAGCCGTGCTTGAGAGCGAAGCGAAGGGCCCCTTCACCCACCAGCAAGATGTGGTCCGTCCGTTCGAGAACGAGCTTGGCGACGCTCGCCGGGTTCTTGATGTGGCGCAGGCTGGCGACGGCGCCAGCTCGACGCGAGGGGCCGTGCATGACACTGGCATCCAGCTCGACATCACACTCTTCATTCGGGAGTCCACCGTAGCCCACGGAACTGTCGCGGGGATCGTTCTCGACGATGTTGACGCCAGCAACTACTGCCGCGAGGGTATCTCCTCCCTGCTGCAGAATCTCCATCGCCCGGGTGACGCAGGCCTTCCCCCCCTCGAAGACCTCTCCATTGGGGGCACGGTTGATATTGGAGCTGGAGATGACCAGAGGTCTGGTCGCCTGTGTGCTGCTGAGAGAGGGGATCCCCTCCTCCCCCTCAGCTTTCCCGAGCAGCCAGGGGGCACTGACTCCCGCCGCCGAATGGCGCATAAAATCTCGTCTTCGCATCTTGTCTTGTCCCATGGTTTCTCCGATCGATCCTTCTGCTGTGTCAACCTCTTCCTCGGTGAGATGCCGGGCTAGGGAGTGGGCGTAGGCGCAGGGTTCTCCCGGGAATCGCCGAGGCGGCGAAGCTGTTCCTCTGATTGTTGCAGGCGCTTCTCGACCTCTTCCTGTTGGGCCTTGTAGGACTCGATCTGGCCAAGCAGCTCCTGTTCCGTGCGTTGTAGTTGGTCGCGCTCGGCCTGCACTTGGCGCAACCGGAACTCGTGGTTGAGGCGGATCTGCTCCATGGTCTTCTCGCGGTCGAGCGTTCCGATGTTGAAGCTCTGGGAGAGCAGGCTCTCCCTTGTCATCAGCTGGAGCAGGCTCTGCTCATCGGTCCAGATCTTTGCCAAGCGGTCCCGCACCGTGCGCAGATCCTGGGACAGACCGTCAGCCCGGGTCGCGAGGCTGGTGAGGCGGGTCGTCTCGATCTGCGGCTGTTGGCGCAGATTCATGACGCGG
>JBMUAP010000327.1:0-4306 GCA_049454155.1 Blastocatellia bacterium | reverse complement strand
CTTCCAGATCGAGTCGTTGCTGGCCGCGGCGGCGGTCGAGGTTCGGTCGAGCAATTACGAGCTCTACGCCGACCTCTCGGCACGCCTGATGGAGGTCCTCGAGGACTTTTCGCCGGCCCTCGAGATCTACTCGATCGACGAGGCCTTTCTCTTGCTGGAGGGAGAGACGGTCGAGGAGTTGAGCGGGATCGGGCGGGCGATGCGGGAGCGGGTGCGGCGGTACACGGGGCTGCCCGTCTCGGTGGGGATTGCCGAGACGAAGACATTGGCCAAGGTCGCCAACCATCTCGCCAAGCGGTCGGCGCGGGCCCGCTCGGTTCTCAACCTGATCGACTCTCCGCATCTCGACTTGGCCCTCGACCGCACTCCGATCGGAGAGGTCTGGGGGATTGGCCGCCGCCATGCGGCACGCCTTCTCTCCTATGGCATCGAGACAGCCCTTCGCTTTCGCCACGCCGACGATGCCTGGGTCCGCCAGAAGATGACGGTCACGGGGTTGCGGACCCTCCACGAGCTGCGCGGCATTCGCTGCCTGCCGATCGGGGAGAGCCACCCACCGGCCCACAGCCTGGTCGTCTCCCGCTCCTTTGGGGAAGGCGTCTCGTCGATCGAGGAGCTGCGCTCGGCCTTGGCCTACTTTACCACCCGCGGTGCGGAGAAGCTCCGGCGGCGGCGGCTCGCCGCGGCGGCGGTGACGATCTTTGCCCGAACTGGGCGATTCCAGTCGACGCGACAGCCCGCCTATAGTGGCTCGGCGACGGCCGATCTGGGATTGGCGACCGACAGCACACGCGAACTGATGGCCACGGTCCAGGGACTGCTGCCGGCGCTCTATCGACCCGGGTACTCGTATCACAAGGCCGGCGTGCTCTTCACGGGCCTCAGCGACCCGCGGACCGCCCCGCTCCGACTCTGGGAGCCACAACGGTTCGAGCACGAGCGGACGCTCATGCAGCAGATCGACGCCTTGAATGCCCGGCACGGACAGGATACAGTGCGCTGCGGGCTCTTTCCGGCCGAAGAGCGCTGGCGGGCCCGCCTCGGGCGCCGCTCTCCGCGCTATACGACGCAGTGGAAAGAGCTGATGCGCGTCTCCTGATCTTCTGGCCTCGGTGCCTCCGGAGGAGGTCGAGAGGTGCCATTCCAGTCACCAAGAGAGATGATCCACAAGTTTCACGTCAGCGTCAGCCAGTTCGAGTTCGATTCCCGCACAGGGAAGACGACCATGGTCATCCGCGTCTTTGCCGATGATCTGGAGAACGCCATCTCGCGCCACGCGGGGCGCCCCTTTCCACTGCTGGGCCGGGATGGTGGGGAGATCGGGAGGGACCAGGTTCTTCACGGGGCCATTCACCGCTACCTGCAGGGCCGGGTCGAGCTGCGCAGCCGGCAGGGAAGGCCCGTCCCGCTTCGCTGGGGTGGGCTCGAAGCGCGGTCCGACCTCGTCTGGCTCTACCTCGAGACCCGCTTGCCAGGGGGAATCCGCGGCGCGCAGCTCCGCCATCGACTCTTCTGCGAGATCTTTGACGACCAGGTCAACATCGTCAATCCGATCGAGTCCGAGGGAACGAGCGGCCTCCTCTTCGAGGTCGACGACGATTTCAAGGTCTTTGAGCGCCCGCGGGCCCGCTCCTGATCAGGCACGCACCGCGCTCTCGAGGATCTCGATCGAGGCGGTCTCCGTGTCGAGGGTCGCGCGGAGCCCCAGCGGCAGCGTCATCTGATCGGCGGTATGCCCGATCGTCAGCCCAAAGAGGACCGGGATTCGCAGCGGGCCGAGGATGGCGTCGATGACCTCTCCGAGCGAGAATCCTGCCGAGACAAAGGGGCGAAACTCGCTCGGTCCACAGTCGACACACTCGCCAAAGATGATGCCCGCCGCCTGCTCGAGCTTTCCGGCCAGCCGCAACTGCGTCAGCATCCGATCGATCCGGTAGGGCTCCTCCCCGACATCCTCGAGGAAGAGAATGGTGTCGCGCGTCTCGATCTCGTACGGTGTTCCCATGAGGGTCGAGATGAGCGTCAGGTTGCCGCCGGCGAGGGGGCCAGTCGTCCGACCGGGCCGGACGACCCGCGTTGGATGGAGTGGACGGAGCGAACTGCTCTCGGGCGGATTGGTCTGACGTCCGAGCGGGCGCGCCTCGGTGATCGCTTGCCGAAAGCTCTTCTGTGAGTACCCCGTCAAGGGGGAGAGCGGCACCGGCGCGTGGAAGGTGACCAAGCCAGTCTGCTGGTGAATCGCCAGATGGAGCGCGGTAATGTCGCTGTACCCGATAAAGACCTTCGGATGGCGCCGGATCAGGTCATAGTCGATTCCGTCGAGCAGGTGCGAGGCCCCGTACCCGCCGCGAATGGCGAAGACCGCATCGACCTCTGGATCCTCGAACATTGCGTGGAGGTCGGCCAACCGGTCCTCGACCGTGCTGCCGAAGTAGCCGGCCTTGCGTCCGACACTGCGCCCCCATTTGACCTTCCAGCCAAAATGGCGAATCGTCCGCTCGGCCTTCTGCAGGAGGTCCGGATCGCTGACCGGGGTCGCAGGGGAGATCAGGCCCACGGTATCTCCCTCGACCAGCCGTTTCGGGCGGATCAGGGGGCGGCGAACCGGTGCGTCAGAAGTCTTCGCTGGGGTCGGCTTGGCTCCCTGGGCCAGTCCGTGCCGGCTCGCCGCCTGGGCGACGAGGGGCGCAGCGGCCACACCGGTCAGAAATGCTCTTCGTTCCATCACTCATTCCCTCCTCAGGGCGGGAGAGGCCGCCGGGGGGCTCCTCTCCCGCCGATGGGTTCGCAATTAGCGGCTGGTGTGGATCCGCAACCGGTCGAGGGTTGGGACGAGGATGGTTGGGGCCGCGGCGCTCCCCGCCTTGGTGTTGAGGGTGGCGACCTCGGCGAGCAGCGAACCGAGCTTCGCCTCATACCCGTCCAGCTCCCGCTTCTGGTCGGCATAGACTTCCCGCACTCCCTGGGTCGGCCCTCCGTCTCCGTCGGCCGCCACATCGTGCAGATAGCTGATCCGCGAGTAGAGCTTGGCTCCCCCCTTGAAGGCGAGGATGTCATAGACGACCTCGGCGGCCGGATTGTGCATCTCGGCCTCGAGCGCATCCAGCTTCTCGATGAGAGCCTGGGATGGCTCGATGAGGGAGGTGGTCGCCGGTTCCGTCTGCAGTCGGAGCAGCTCGTTGCGGGCGGCAAGTTGGCGGCGAACCGTTCGCAACTGCCGCACCAGCAGCGTCAGCCGCGAGACATCGTCCCGGATGGCAAGGGCCGTCTGGAGTTGCGCCGTATATTCCGCCGCACTCAACGTCACGCGAGGGTCCGGCCGCAGTTTGAGGCTCGCCGTCCCGATGACCTTCTCGCCGATGCGCAGCCGCGCCTGGTAGAGGCCCGGAATCGCCATCGGCCCGAAGACCGGGCCCCCAAAGTCGAGCTTTCCGTTCTCGATCAGCTCGGCACCCGTGTACTGAAGGTTCCAGACGGCGACGTTGACGCCGGACTGACGGGTCAGTTGCGCGGCGTTGATCGCCCGCGCCTCTCCCTCCAGATTGTCCGAATAGCCGATGGCGGGGCGTCGCTCACTGCTGAGCGTCGCCACCGGGCGGCCCCCGTCATCGAGGATCTCGATCGAGACCGGATCCTTGGTCGCCTCTTTCAGCCAGTAGTAGATGACGGCCCCCTGAATCGGGTTCTGGCCGCTGAACTTGTCGCCCGGGCCGCGGCTGCTCTGCCAGCGGGTCGCGTCCGGGATCGGGAAGAGATGCTGGGCCTTCTCCCGTACCTCGGACGTCCACTGACGAAGGACCGAGAGGTGGTCGAAGGCCCAGATCGACCGGCCGTGGGTCCCGACGACCAGCGTGTTGTCGCGGATTGCCAAGTCGTGGACGGCGACCGTCGGCAGGTTGAGCTTGAGCGGCTGCCAACTGCGTCCCCCATCGGTCGAGTAGGAGACACCCCGCTCCGTACCCAGATAGAGCAGTTGCCGGTCGACTGGGTCTTCCCGGACGGCGTGGAGGTAGTCCTCCCGCGGCAGCGACCCGTCCAACCGCTCCCACGTCGTGCCAAAATCGGTCGTGCGGTAGAGGTACGGCGTCATGTCGTCGAGGCGATGATGGTCGACGACGACGTAGGCGGTCCCGGCGGCATGGCGCGAGGCCTCGATCATGCTGACCGTGCCCCACTCGGGGATGCCCGGCATGGCGGCGGTGACGTTCTTCCACGTCCGTCCCCCATCGCGCGTCAGGTGGACCAGCCCATCGTCGCTGCCGACCCAGATCGTGTCGCGCACCAGCGGCGACTCCGCGACGGTAAA
>JBMUAP010000326.1:0-4317 GCA_049454155.1 Blastocatellia bacterium | reverse complement strand
CTCTTCCGTTCTGACGTTGATTGCTTGTTGGCCCGGCCCACTTCCCGACCTTCTTTGCCGTGAGTAATTACCGTTTGCCAACCGCGGCCAACAAGGTCGCGCCAACTGGAGGTGAGCGTCTTGAATAAGCCAAGTTCCTTCGCCGGCCGCCCCCGGACATTCCCCGTGCTGCTCCTGATGACAACAGCCCTCCTCTGGTCTGCGGCAACGACGGCCACCGGACAATCGCCTGCTCCGAACCAACTGACCGCCGCGCAGAAGGCCGAGGGGTGGCGACTCCTCTTCAACGGATCGACGTTGGAGGGATGGCGTGGCTTCCACCGTCAGGACGTTCCCGGGGGATGGATGGTCGAGTCGGGTACCCTCAAAAAGAAGGCCGGTCGCGGCACTCCGGAAAATCCTGGTGGAGACTTGATCACCATCGACCAATTTGCGAACTTTGAGTTCATCCTCGAATGGAAGATCTCCAAGGGAGGAAACAGCGGCATCAAGTATCTCGTCAGTGAAAGCCTCCCCCCCACAGGACGCGGGGCCATCAGCTTCGAATACCAAGTGCTGGATGATGAGCACCATCCCGATGCCAAGATGGGAATCGCGGGAAATCGAACCTCGGGAGCGCTCTATGATCTGATCGCGCCGGCCGCTGACAAGGCGCTGCGCCCCGTCGGTGAATTCAATGAGACCCGCATCATCGTCCGTGGAAACCTGATCGAACACTGGCTCAATGGGCGGCGCGTCGTCTCGTTCGACCGGTCGAGCGAGGACTACCGCGGCAAACTGGCAACAAGTAAATTCAAGACCACTAAGGGATTCGGCGAAGCCACCCGAGGTCACCTCCTTCTGCAGGACCACGGAGACGAAGTCTGGTACCGCAACATCCGCCTTCGCGAATTGCGCTGACGGCTGCCCAAGGTCTGTTAGACCCCACCGCCCTCTTCACGGGAAGCGGTTGAGGCCGCCTCCCCTCTTCTTCCACCCGCGACGCGCAAGGTCGCCTGTCACGAATCGAACGCTGCATGATGAAACCAATTGTACAGATCTCCCTCGACTTGACCGATATTCGGGAAGCGATCGAGACGGCGCGTATCGCCGTCGAAGCTGGAGTCGACTGGCTGGAAGCTGGCACTCCCCTCATCCTCGCCGAAGGGCTGCACGGGGTGCGTGCCCTTCGCCAGGAGTTCCCCTCCCATCCGATCGTCGCCGACCTCAAAACGATGGACGGCGGCTACCTCGAAGCCGAGATGATGGCCAAGGCCGGGGCGACCCACGTCGTCGTCATGGCCCGGGCTCACGCCGAGACGATCAAATGTGTCGTCCAAGCGGGACGTGACTTCGGCGTCAAGGTCATGGGCGACAACATGGTCTGCGATGACAAGGCGGCGGCCAGCCGCTGGATGGAGGACCTCGGGGTCGATTACATCGTTCATCATACCGGCTTCGATGAGCGCAACGGGATCATGGCCACGACGGGGCAGCGGTTGAGCCCACTCGATGATCTCAAGGCCGTGGTTGAAGCCGTCCGGATTCCCGTCCAGGCAGTGGGAGGCCTCTCGATCGAGGAGGCAATCTCGATGCCGAAGCTCGGTGCCCCGCTGGTCGTCATCGGCGCGCCATTGGCGATCGATGCCCATTCCTTCAGTACCACCAGTGGAGACCTCAAAGGAATTCTGCAAGAGATCGTTCGCCGTATTCGGGAGTAGGCAGATCGTTTCTGCTCGCTCCCCCCTATCCCCCGATCGTTAATCGACGCGGCCTCTCCCGTCCGAGGGACGATGGGGCCTGAAGGAGTTGTCCGATGCAAGGTACGATGACCGCGGTCGTGCAATACGACCTGCAACCCGGTGCAGTGGAAGTCCGGGAGCTGCCGATTCCGGAGATCGGCGAGGATGAGGTCCTGCTCAAGATTGGCGGGGTCAGCGTCTGCGGCAGCGACGTTCACCAGTACCACGGCACACAGAGCTGGCCCGTGGCGACCCCCGTCATTCTCGGCCATGAATTTGGCGGAACGGTGGCCCAGGTCGGTCGTCGTGTCCGTGCTTTCCGCGAAGGGGACCGTGTCGTCTCCGAGACGGCGGCCTACGTCTGCGGGCAGTGCATGATGTGTCGCACCGGTGCCTACAATCTCTGCCCAACACGAAAGGGGTTTGGGTACGGCATCCACGGGGCCATGGCCGGATATGCCAAAGTCCCGGAGCGTTGTCTTCACCACATTCCCGATCACCTGCCTTTCGAGAAGGCTGCGCTGACCGAGCCCTGCTGCGTCGGCTACAACGCCGTCATCGAGAAGAGCCACGTCCGACCAGGCGATACCGTCGTCGTGCTTGGTCCCGGGCCGATCGGTCTGCTCTGCGCCGAGATGGCACGGCTCGCCGGAGCTGGAACGCTGATCGTCGCGGGGATGGCCCAGGACAGCTCGCGGCTGACAGCGGCCCTCGCCCTCGGCGCGACCCACGCCGTCAACCTGCAGGAGACCAACCTCCGCGACCTGGTCCTGAGCGTTGGGGATGGCCTCGGTGCCCATCTCGTCGTCGACGCGGCGGGGGCCTCCGCCGCGCTCAAGACCGCCATGGAGATCGTCCGGCCGGCTGGCCAGATCACCAAAGTGGGCTGGGGGCCGCAGCCCGTCGGCATCTCGCTCGATCCGATCGTCCAGAAGGCGGTCCGTCTCCAAGGCAGCTTCAGCCACACCTTCCAGAACTGGGAGATGGTCGTCTCGATGCTGGCCTCCGGACAGATCAATCTGACCCCAATCATCAGTCGAATCGGTGCCCTCGAAGAGTGGAAACCTTGCTTCGACGGTATGCACGATGGGACCTACGTCAAGGCAGTCCTCCAACCGGTCTGATCCGACGATCAATTGACAACCACACGGAAGCGAGAGTGGCCTCCCCTCTCCCCTCATCAGGCGGGGAACCCGGCGCACCGGGTCCCCCCAAGCAGGACGAGAATCGACCATGGCAATGCCCAAACTATCTGTCTTCCCGAAATGTTACATGGATGACCTCTGTGTCACCCGTTCGATGTCCCTCTTCGACTGGATCGATCTGGCCGCGACACTTGATGTCGATGGGATCGAGCTCTATCCGGGCTTCTTCGCCAACTTCGAGCCAGACTACCTCGACCAGATCCGACAACACCTGCAGGCGAAGAACCTCGAAGCGCCCATGATGTGCGCCTCCCCCGACTTCACCCAACACGACGCCGCCGCCCGCGCCGCCGAGATCGAGAAAGAGAAGCAGATGATCGACCTCACTGCCCGGATGGGAGGTCGCTACTGCCGGATCCTCTCCGGGCAACGTCGCGAGGACGTCTCACGGGCAGATGGTGTCCGCTACACGGTCGAGTGTATCCAGGAGGTCATCCCCTACGCCGCTGAGCGCGGCATCATTCTCAACATGGAGAATCACTACAAGGATGGATACTGGAAGTATCCCGAGTTTGCCCAGCATCTCGACGTCTTCCTCGAAGTGATCAACCAGATCGACTCGCCTTGGTTCGGAGTCAATTACGACCCCTCGAATGCCATCATCTGCGGCGAGGATCCATTGGAAGTCCTCGCGGCGATCAAACACCGGGTCATCACCATGCACGCCTCCGATCGCTACCTCATCAGCGGCACGATCGAAGACCTCAAGCAACAAGATGGATCGATGGGCTATGCCAAGAACCTTCGCCACGGGGTCATCGGCAAGGGCCTCAACGACTACGACACAATCTTCTCGACCCTCCGTGCCGAGGGCTTTAACAGCTGGATCTCGATCGAAGATGGAGAGAACGGCATGGAGGAGTTGCGCGAGTCTGTCCGATTCCTCCGTCGCAAGATGGCCGAACACTTTGTCGCTTGAGCAAGGCAGAAGAGGGGGGAAGGATGAATCGGTTGTCAGGTAAAGTGGCAGTCGTCACCGGCGCAGGAGCAGGCATCGGGGAGGGGATCGCCCGTCTCTTCGCCACCGAGGGGGCCCGTGTCGTCGTCTCCAACCGGGATGTCACCAAGGCCGAGGCCGTCGCCCACTCGATCTGTGAGTCGGGCGGCCACGCCCTTCCCGCCAAGGCGGACGTCAGCCTTGAGAGCGACTGCCGTGCATTGATCGATGGCGCCGTCGACTCCTGGGGTCAGATCGATGTCCTCGTCAATACCGTCGGCTGGAGCGCGCGGGGAACCATCGAGGAGACGAGTGTCGAACTCTGGGACCAAGTCTTCCAGCTCAACGTCCGGAGTTCCTTCATCTGTACCCAACAGGCGGTCACCCACATGAAGCCGCGTCAATGCGGGTCGATCATCAACATCGGCTCCGTCAACGCCTATCTCGGGGAACC
>JBMUAP010000325.1:0-4329 GCA_049454155.1 Blastocatellia bacterium | reverse complement strand
CATGCCTACTCTGGAGATGGCGATGTCACAGCCCCTTTGGTCTATGTCAACTATGGCGTCCCCGCCGACTATGAGGAACTGGCTCGCCGTGGGATCGATGTGCGAGGCAAGATTGTACTCGCCCGATATGGGGGGAGTTGGCGTGGCATCAAGCCCAAAGTGGCGGCTGAGCACGGCGCCGTCGGATGCCTCATCTACTCAGATCCTCGCGAAGATGGCTACTATCAAGGCCCCGTCTATCCAGAAGGCCCCTATCGTAATGAGCACGGAGTTCAACGTGGGAGCGTGATGGACATGCCAATTCACCCTGGGGATCCGCTCACCCCGGGCTGGGGGTCCGTGCCTGGGGCGCGCCGGCTCCAACGCGCAGAGGCGCAAACCCTCATGAAGATCCCTGTTCTGCCGCTGTCTTATGGGGACGCCCTGCCGTTGCTGCGCGCATTGGAAGGCCCCGTCGCGCCCGAGAGCTGGCGGGGTGCCTTACCGGTCACCTATCGCATCGGCCCAGGCAAGACGACTGTCCGACTTAAGGTCCTCTCCAATTGGCAAACTGTGCGCGCTTACAATGTCATCGCACGCATACGTGGTGAAGTCTACCCAGACGAATGGGTGATACGTGGCAATCACCACGATGCTTGGGTCAACGGAGCGGACGATCCGGTCAGTGGTATGGCGACCGTCCTCGAAGAGGCCCGCGCGATGGGCGTCTTGCTCAAGCGTGGCTGGCGCCCAAAACGGACCATTGTCTACTGTGCCTGGGACGCAGAAGAGCCGGGATTGCTGGGCTCAACCGAGTGGGTAGAACAGCACGCCGAGGAGCTGCGAGAGAAAGCCGTCGCCTACATCAATACCGACAGCACGGGAAAAGGATGGTTCAGTGCGGGTGGCTCACACAGCCTCGAACGACTGGTCAACGACGTCGCCCGGACCGTCCGGATGCCGGGTGGCGAGATGACCCTCTGGCAGGCAATGCTGAATCGACGACTGGCGGCAACGCGGAGTGAAGCCGAACGACGGGCACTTCTCGGACAAGGAGACATCCCCATCGCTGCTCTCGGCTCCGGGTCAGATTACACGGCCTTTCTTGACCACCTTGGGATTGCCTCCCTCAATATCGGGATGGGTGGAGAGTCTGGGGGAGGGATCTATCATTCGATCTACGATACATTCACCTGGTACACCCGTTTCTCCGACTCGACCTTCGAGTATGGACAGACGTTGACGCAAGCGGCTGGAACATTGACCCTTCGCTTGGCCGATGCGACGATTCTTCCATTCGAATTCACTCGATCCGCCAGAACGATCCGCGGATACCTTGATGAAATCGAGCAACTTCCTCGCCAGGGGGTCGAATTGGGTGGCCTGCGGAAGACGGTCGAGAAGTTGCAGGAATCAGCCCGGGAGTATCAACTGGTTTGGGACCAGACATTCTCCTCTGGCACCATTCCCCAGGAACAAACGCAAAAAGCCCGTGAGTTGAATCGACTGCTCTATCAATCAGAACGACGATTGATTTCAGAAAGCGGGCTCCCCCGCCGCCCCTGGTTCCGCCATCTGATCTACGCTCCCGGTCTATACACGGGCTATGGTGTCAAGACACTGCCCGGTGTCCGCGAAGCGATCGAGCAACGCAACTGGGCAGAAGCCACACGAGAGGTGACCCAACTCCAAGCGGCCCTCGACAGGCTGGCGGATCAGATCCGATCCGCCGCCCATCGACTGTCCAGTCCGGAGTAAAGTGCGATCCCTGACATTACCGACAGTTGGATTGCGGATTGTTACCGTTCAGTGCCTCAAAGAGAGGAAGAAGGGCCCGTTGATCTTCCTCCACATTGGTGATAATGGCGGTCCTTGTCCAATTGAAGAGATCGCTTAGTGTAGTAGCTCGAGTGACCGACTGACCTGTACTCAGTTGGACCGGGTCAAAGCTGACCCGGTAACAATCCAGGGAACTGTTGACGATGCCAGGACTGTTCCCTCCTGACAGAACGGAAAGTTGCGCAGCAGAAAATTGGCGCGTCAACTGTTCTTGAAGGGTGGCCTTTGCTTCCATCGAGCGGCGGATGGTGAGTCGGCTGTAGCGTGTGCTGTACATAAACCGCCCGATCCAGATGGCTCCTGTCGGCCAGCTTGACGAATTATTGACATAATAATCGGCCGATTGGAGACAGACGGTTTGGCAGTTGATCGGTTTTGGATCGACCATCCAGTTGACGACATTCGAGGAGCCCCCGCCTGGCTCTGGATTGACAACCACGACAGAAATGGTCGCTGGAGCCAGAAGTTCCTCGTCGCTCACGGTCGTCGTCAGTCGAGTCTCCCCGTGGTAGGTAAAGCTTCTTGGAGTTCCCTGCCAGAGAAGGGTCGATCCCGGAATGAAACCGGCTCCAATGATCTCCACTGTCAACGAAGGATCGCCTGTCAGCGCCGAGGAAGGAGTCAATCGCCCGATGATGGGCACAGGATTGGGTCTTGGTTCGACCTGAAACGAGAGGAGATTGGAGGTCCCCCCCCCAGGGGCTGGGTTGGCAACGGCAACGGGTATGCTGCCGACCACTGAAAGATCGCTGGATGTCAGCCGAAGCTGGAGTTGACTCGGAGAGACAAAGGTTGTCGAACGGGATGCTCCGTTCCAGATGACACTGGACTCTGACACGAAACCCGATCCCTCAAGAACCACATCGACACCAGTGCTCCCGACAATGCTCATTGCAGGCGAGAGACGGGTGAGAGCTGGCGTTGGATTCAGGATGGCCAAATTGACGGAACCGGAGGTGCCACCTCCTGGGCCCTGTGTACGAACGGTCAGCGAGGCGCTTCCGGCCTGACGAAGATCGGCGCTCGTGACCGTTATCTGGAGTTCTGTCCCGGAACGATAATCGGTTGCCCGCGGCACCCCATTCCAATGAGCGATTGAGAAGGGCTGAAAATTACGACCACGCAACGTCAGCGTGAAGGGTGTACCTCCGACCAAAGCCTGACCCGGTGTAATATCTGTCAGTTCTGGAGTTGGGAACCCCACCTGTTGGACCACGAGGGACGAAGTTCCTCCACCCGGGGCCCGGTTGAAGACTGCCAGGGTCAATGTCCCGTCCGATTCAATATCTGACATCGGAAGGAGAGCAGAGATCTGTCGATTGCTCTCCCAGGTGGTGGGCCGGTCTTGCCCGTTGACACGTACCATCGACCCGGGGACGAATCCAGATCCATCCAAGACGACCCGGAATGATTCGACATTGGCCGCCAGACCGACCGTACTGAACCGCGTGACGGTTGGGGACGGGTTGACCACCGTCAGGGTGAGGGGATTGGAGCTCCCCCCACCTGGGGATGGGTTGCTCACTTGGAGGGTGAGTGCTCCGCCGTTGGCGATCAACCGGGCAGGCACCAGAAGGACTAATTGACTGGAAGTGGTTCGGCTGACTGGCAGTGGGTCCCCCTCGAGTCGCACCGTAGTTGCCGAGCTGAACCCTTCCCCAAAGACGAGTACTTCGGTGTCGCCTGCTCCTGCATTGACTGACGCTGGAGTGATCGAAGTCAACCGTGGTGTCGGATAAACGACCTGGAGGACGAGGGTGTTGGATTCCCCTCCTCCCGGCGCTGGGTTTTGGACGGTCACCAGCAACTCCCCCGCGCGCTCGACCTCAGTTGCTTGCACCTCTGTGACCAACACCGAGTCGGAGACAAACTCAGTCTGTCTCGGCTGGCGATTGATCTGAATCACCGAGTCGGAAATGAATCGCATTCCCTCCACGACCAGAAGGAATGAAGGAGATCCCACGGGGACCTCGGTTGGACGAATCACCTGGATGCGTGGAAGAGGATTAGGTCTGCGAACCTCGAAGGTCAGGCGGTTGGATGTCCCACCCCCTGGCGTAGGATTCCTGACCTCAATCGCAAACGTTCTGGCCATGGCCAGTTCAGTAGCACTCAGCTGTGTCGTAATCTGGGTTGGGCTCTGGTACTGAATGGAGCGGGCAACACCGTCGACGAGCACTCTCGAATCAGGTGTCAACCCACTGCCCACGAGAGTCAGGGTCTGCGAAGAGCTGCCCTCGACAACCCAGTCTGGTGTGAGCCTCACCAGCACAGGTGCTGGATTGACGATCATCAAGGGCACAATTGCGGAGGCTCCCCCACCAGGTGCCGGATTGACAACCCGAACGGCCAAGTCATCGGCGGCCACGAGCAGCTCCGCGGGGACTTCGGCGACCAGCTCGCTACGCAGCCGGTAGGTCGTTGCCTGTGGCAACCCATTGATCTGTACGACAGAGGATTCGACAAAGCCGCTTCCCCGCACCGTGACAGAGATCCGCGAGCTTCCTGCCA
>JBMUAP010000324.1:0-4338 GCA_049454155.1 Blastocatellia bacterium | reverse complement strand
TCGGCGATGAATTCCCTTGCCTCGGTGGTGAATCCCCTTGCCTCGGCGATGAATTTCTTTGCCTCGGTGGTGAATCTTCTCCGACCGTACATCTGCAGGCAAACCTAAAAGAGGATCTTAATCCCCCACTGAATGCGTCGGGGACTCTCCGCTGATCCAATACTCCCGAAGGACGGTGACCCGACAAAGTTGTCCGGAAGCCCAAAATTCGGGCGATTGAGGAGGTTGAAGACCTCACCCCGCAACTGCAGGGAGGCCCGTTCCCCGAGCGCAATCGAGCGCCGCAGCGCGACATTCAGATTTTGAAAGCCCGGACCATCGAGCAGATTGCGCCCTGCGTTCCCGAAACTTCCGTAAGCAGGGATGCTGAACGCCGCCGGGTTGAACCAGCGCTCCGGGGTGGGTTGGCCGAGTCGGGCTGACCCGAGCAGGTGCGGGCGAGCATTGGCGCCAAACCCGAGGTTGGCCCGGCCGGTATTGCTGTTGTCAAAGTCTGGCAGAAGGGCGACGGTGAACGGACGTCCCGTCTGGAGCAGCAGAATGGCATCGGCCTGCCATCCTCCGAGCAGTCGCTGCCCAGGCCCTGGTGTCGACCACCACCGCTTGCCCTTCCCAAAGGGCAGCTCCCACGACGTGCCCAGCGAAAAGCGATGACGAACATCGAAATTGGACCGGCCACGCTCGGCCCGCAAATTCGCACTGTCCTGCGGATAGTTCGGGTCGCCCGCGCTGGCAAAGATCCCAGAGGCGTTGTCGATCGATTTTCCCCAGGTATAGCTCGCCAGGGCGGAGCCTCCCCAGACGAGCCGTTGCTGGTAGGTCGCCTGCAGCGCGTGATAGTTCGAGGCCGCCATCGAGCCCTGCAGGCTGATCTCGTCAAAGCGTGGATTGGGGCGCAGGTTGGGCTGCTGCGGACTCGGGCGCGGCTGGTTGAAGTCCCGCGACGAGAGGAGCTTGGTGCCCTTCGATCCGACATATCCGATCTCGATCACCCGATTGCGTCCCAACTCCTGCTGCCAGGTCAGATTCCAATGCTGGGCATAGGCTGTCCGCAACTGGCGATCAAAACCAAACGCGGACTTCGGCAACGGAACTGGAAACGAGGAAGGAAAGGGATTGGCGATCGTCAATGGCAAGCCAGGCAGCGAAAAGTAGAAATTGAGATCGAAGTAGGGGGCATTGAAGTAGAGCGCCTCCCCGGGTGCGAGTGGCGCCTGGTCATAGTAGACTCCATACCCAGACCGGAGGACGGTACGGCCGGCGCGGCCGAGAGTCCAAGCCAAGCCGATCCGCGGTGCCAAGTTGTTGCGATCCGGGCCATATCCACTCCGCGGCATCCCGGCCGTCCCTACCTGAACCAGTTGTCCCGTCCCGACATCAAAGAGATTGGCCCGATCGAATCGATCGACCGGCGGAGAGTTGTACTCGTAGCGCACGCCGGCACTGACGGTCAGGCGCGAGCCGATCCGATAGCTGTCGTTGACAAAGAGGTTGTAGCTCTCTGTGCGCAGGTGCTGATGGTTGTCCAGACGGGCTCCCCCGGTCAGCGCCGGCAGGCCGAGCAGCAGATCCGCCAGCGCGACTCGCGTGATCGGAATCTGCGAGGAGAAGTTGAGAAACCCACGGGACTGGACATCGCGAAAGCCGTTCTGCTGGGCGACCCGCACGTCGAAGCCGAACTTGACGAGGTGGCTTCCCCTGGCCCACGAGGCCGTGTCGAGCACCTGAAAGACATTGGTCACGCTCTCTTGCGGATTGTTGTACTCGTCCCCGAGCGGGGAGAAGCCGGTGATCGTGATGAAGCTGAGGCCGTGCGCCCGGGGATTGCTCGAGAGCTCGGGCATTCCGACCGATTGATTGACGCTCCGCCCCGCATTCTCGTGACGGACCTGCCCGGCGACCCGGTTGAACGCAACCCGGAAATCGTGCACCAGCGAGGACGAGATCACCTGGTTGAGCCCAAGCATGGCGTTCTGGCCCCGCCGCTCGAGGTGGTTTCCATACCCCGGCACCTGGACCATGGTCACTGCCGAGAATGGCTCGAAGAGGGTCCTGTCGCCCAAGCTATATCGCCCTGACAACTTCAGCCGGTCCCCGATCAGATGGTCGATCCGGAGATCGAAGTGGTCGTTGCGGTCGCGCAAGATGGGGGAGGAGACGAAATTCTGTGTCGCAGAGGCGCGGTTGGGCAGCGGATAGAGGTCGGCGATGCGCCGACCGATCGGATGAAGGAATTGCGCCGGGATCTGCCCACCCGGAAAGGTTTGATCTGTCCCGGGAATCAACGGCTGGCCGAGACGCCCTGCCGAGAAGTCCCCACGTCGCTCCTCCGCCGTCGGCACATTGCCGAGTCGGGTGATCCCCTCGCGCAGGCGCGTTCCCTCGTAGTCACCGAAGAAGAAGGTCCGGTCGCGCTTGATCGGCCCACCCAAGGCGAAGCCTCCCTGGTTCCGCTGATAACGGGGATCGGGTTCAGTGGTGGGTGCGAAGTAGTTACGGGCGTCAAAGACTTGGTTGCGCAGGAAGTGGTAGACCGTCCCGCGAAACTGGTTGCCCCCGGACTTGAGCACGACGTTGACCTGGGCACCGGCACTCCGTCCAAAAGAGGCGTCGTAGGCGTTGGTCAGCAGCTCGAATTCGCGTACTCCATCGACCGGCGGTCGAACGGCCATGGCGTTGAGCTTCGGGTCGACGTTGTAGACGCCATCAAGCAGGAAGTTGTTGGCATCCTCGCGGGCCCCGTTGATGTTGAAGGCAAAGTCCCCCCGGACGGATCCCGCCGATCCGGGTGCAGCCGGGACCGCCCCGGCGACCAACAGGCTCAGCTCCAGAAAATTTCGCCCATCGAGCGGGAGGCCGACCACTTGTGGGTTGTCGACAACAGCCCCGAGCGAGGCCCCGTCCCTCTTGAGCGGCGTCAGCGATTCGACCACCTCGATCGTCTCGCTCGTCGGCGCCGCCGTAAAAGCGAGTGCTACCCGCAGATCCTGATTGACCTGCAGCACGACCCGAGAGACATACTTGCGGTTGGTCGTCCGCTGCTCCAGGACCAAGCGGTACGGGCCGGGGGGCAGGAGCGAAAAAGCGAACTCTCCGCGCTCTCCCGTGACGGAGCTGCGCGTTCGCCCAGTCTCCTCCTGCACCAGCTCGATCGTCGCCCCGCGCAAGGGCTGCCCGGTTGGATCGGTCACCTCTCCGCGGATCGATCCTTGATGGGTCTGTGCCCATCCGACTATTACCAACAATACCCACACCAGACCAACTGCTCCTGCCTTGCCTTTGTTCATCCTATCCTTTGCTCCCACGACTTCATTCTTTCTGATCGAACGCCTGATCTCTGCGGACTTCCCTCTCGCAGCCGATTCATTTTCGGTCGAGGTTCCCAACGGATCAGACGGTTGGAACAGTCGGAGACGCAGGGTCCTCTTCTTGAAAAAGATCAAGGTACCCTTTGGCCATGCCCGGGCGCAAGTGCAGAGATCGGGGAGCGCCCTCTCGGAACTCAGCGGGTGAGCGCCACGCGCTGTTCCTGCTGCACCCGGGGTTGATCAAGCACCCAGCGGCGCAGGATCTGATAGGCCTTCTCTCCCGGGGTATATCGCCGTCCACCCTGATGACCATCCTCCTCGCCGGTCTGGACGTTGAGGGGCTTGCGCAGCAGCTTGCTCCCCTCCGGAGAGGCCGGGTCGACACGCTGTTGCAGGATCAGGTAGTTGCGGAGCATCTTGGTCATGGTCCAGTACCCATTGTTGTCCGCAGCCTCCAGCTCCATCGAGGGGACCCGCCCTTTGACCCCGTGGCAGCGCAGACACGACATCTCATCCATCCGCTGCGGGCGGTTGAGTTCGGGCGCGACGTGGTCCCGGAAGTACTGGAAACTGGCGAGGAAGGCGGGGGAGAGGCGAACCTCACCCGCTCCATCCCGCAGCGGCGCGGCAAGGGGTTCCCGTTGAATCGCCTCGCGCAGATCGGCCACCCAGGCGTCCCTCTCCGTCTGGCGAAGGATCAGACGGGCCGCTTGCGCGGTCCCACTCTGGCCTTCCTGCTCGGCGAAGGCGCGCAGGGCAGTGGCAATCTCCGGACGGCGACGCAGCGCCGTCTGATTGGCCAGCCGCAGCGCGAGAGAGCGGGTCATGGCAGGCGTCGCGGGCGTCAGCATCTTCTGATAGAGCCTCACTGCCCGGTCGCGTGCTGCCCGGACATCAGGCGGGAGATCCGCCATTGCCTGCTCTTCGCCGACGGCGGGGACCCCCTCGCCGTACTCCATGATCCAGCGGACACTTGGCAACCAGAAATGGGCGATCAGCGGATTGCCGATCGTCTCGGGCAGGAAGCGGA
>JBMUAP010000323.1:0-4342 GCA_049454155.1 Blastocatellia bacterium | reverse complement strand
GAAGAGATCATTGCAGCACTGAGAGGTCACCGAGAAGAAGACAGGAAACCTTGAAATTCATTGATGCCGTGAGTAGTTACGTTGGCACAAGCCGTCTGACGGCAGAGGTTCCGCTGGACGGATGACTGGGGAGCCCTGAGGAGGTAGAGAATGGCAGAGAAGGTGGGGCGAAGAAGATTTCTCGGGACGGCAGGGGCGGCCAGCCTCTGGACGGCGCAGTCCTACGCCAGAGTGCGCGGCGCCAATGAGCGGCTGCAGGTGGCGGTCGTCGGGGCGGGAGGGCGCGGCCGCAGCGTCATGGGCTCGTTCAACCGGTTTCCGGAGCGGTGCCAGTTTGTCGGGGTCTGCGATGTCTACGCGCCCAATATTCAGCTGGCGTTGCGGATGGCCCGCTCTGGCGCAGTGACGACGACGGACTACCGTCGCCTGCTCGACAATCCAGAGGTCGAGGCGATTCTCAGCGCGACCCCGGACCATTGGCATGCCGATGTCCTGCTCGACGCGGTGGCGGCGGGAAAGGATGTCTATACCGAGAAGCCCTTCTCCTACTCGATCGAGCAGGGAGTCCGGATGGTGCAGGGGGTGCGCGCGACGAAGCAGATCGTCCAGGTCGGGATGCAGCGGCGCAGTTCCGAAGCGGTCCGGGGGGCGAAGCGATTGATCGAGGCGGGCGTTCTGGGAGAGGTGGTGCTCGCCCGGGCCGAGTGGTACTGGAATCGCAAGCCGATGCCGGCCAAGCTCGCTCTCGATGGAGATCTCGATTGGGAGCGCTTTCAAGGGCCGGCAAAGAAGCGTTACGCGCTTGACGAGCGCCGCTTCTTCCACTGGCGGAACTTCTCCGACTACAATGGCGGCCATATGACGGATCAGGGTACCCACCTTCTCGATGTCATCCAGTGGTTCTGCAATGACGGGATGCCGCCGCGCTCGGCGGTCTGCCAGGGCGCGATCTTCGTTCATCATGGGGGAGACAACCCCGACACCTTCAGCGCGACCTACGAATATCCGACCTTTCTGGCAACGTGGACACTCTGTTACGGTAACTCCTACGGAGAAGGGTGGAAGATCTTCCTGCAGGGGAAGAAGGCGACGATGGTCATCGACGATGACGGGTACCGTGTCTATCCGGAGGTCTGGAAGCGGCCGGAGATTCCTCCGCCGACGCTCCACGAATATCGGGGAGGGATCCCGACAGAACCACACGTCGCCAATTTCCTCGATTGTGTAGTCTCGCGTGCCGAGCCGAACGCGCCGGTCGAGGTGGGACATCGGGCTGTCGCGGGGGCTCATCTGGCCAATCTGGCGCTGCGGGCGCAGCGTCGGGTGACGCTTTCTGAGGATGGGAACACGCCACGTCAGACCGGATGATCGAGACCGTCCGGGCGAGGAGAGGGAAGCATCAGTCAGAGGAGGCAGCCGGTGTTGAACGTGACCCAAGCAGCGCGCAGACGGAGATGGGGCGGGGCGGGATTGCTCATACTTCTCGCCATCGGGCTGATCGAGGGGTGGGATCGAGCTGGTGCGGTTGGTCCCACACACTCCGCTCCCGTCGACTTTCAGCGGGAGATCGAGCCGATCTTCGCGGCGTCGTGTTATGGGTGCCACGGGCCAACCAAGGCGGCGGGGCAACTGCGTCTCGACCGACGGGAAGCAGCCTTGAAAGGGGGCATCGGCGGGCCAGTGATCCGGCCCGGGCATGCCGCCGAGAGCCGCCTCCTGCATCGCATTCAAGGCGAGGGAGGCGAGGCGCGCATGCCGCTTGGCGGTACGGCCCTCACTCCTGAACAGACGGAACGGATCCGTCGCTGGATTGATGAAGGGGCCACTTGGCCCGTCACCGCCGACTCTTCCGCCGACGAGATCCCCCTCCATTGGTCCTACCGTCCACCGCTTCGCCCGGAGGTTCCCAAGGTCCAGCGGTCGAGCTGGATCCGCAATCCGATCGACGCCTTTGTCCTGGCACGACTGGAGCAAGAGGGGGTGGCGCCCTCACCGGAGGCCAGCCGCGAGGCCCTCCTGCGGCGGGTCTCGCTCGACCTGATCGGCCTGCCGCCGACGATCGAGGAGATCGACGCCTTCCTTGCCGACCGCTCGCCAGACGCCTACGAGAAGGTGGTCGACCGGCTGCTCGCCTCTCCCCACTACGGGGAGCGCTGGGCCCGCCCCTGGCTCGACCTGGCCCGCTACGCCGACTCACACGGCTATGAATCGGATGGCCTGCGGACGATGTGGCGCTACCGCGATTGGGTGATCGACGCGCTCAATCGCGACCTCCCCTTCGATCGCTTTACGATCGAGCAGCTCGCTGGAGACCTGCTCCCCAGCCCGACGACCGAGCAGCTGATTGCCACCGGATTCCACCGCAACACCCTCCTCAACCGTGAGGGCGGCACCGATGGGGATGAGCAGCGCTACCAAGTCCTCGTCGACCGCGTCAATACGACCGCCACGGTCTGGCTGGGATCGACGCTGGGCTGTGCGCAGTGCCACCATCACAAATATGATCCGTTCTCGATCCAGGACTACTACCGGATGTACGCATTCTTCGAGAGCACAGAGCACCGGATCGGCGACAAGCCCAACCAGCGATTTCTCTTCGAGCCGGAGTTGGAGCTTCCGACGCCGGAGCAGGAGCAGCGGCGGAGAGAGATCCGCAAGGAACTCAAACGGCTGGAAGAGGTGCTTGGCACGATGACTCCCCGCCTCGTCCGCGAGCAGGCCAAATGGGAACGGCTGCGGATGGCCGATCCCCAGGATTGGGTTGTCGTTCCGCCAGTCGAGGCCTGCTCGACGGGAGGGACGACGCTGACGGCGCTGCCGGACCATTCGGTGCTCGCTTCCGGCGCCCATCCGGAGATGGAGGAGTACCACTTGCGCGCGACTTTGCGGCCTGATCAGGTCGGATCGAAGAAGATCACCGCCTTCCGGATCGAGGCTTTGCCCGATCCGGGCCTGCCGCGCCAGGGGCCGGGGCGAGACATCTATGGCCATTTCCTGCTCTCGACGGTCACGGCGACGGCCGACGGCCAGCCGGTTCTCTTTCGTGATGGCGGATGGGATAACGGGATCGGGGTCTTCGATGCGCAGAGCTTCTTCAGCTTTCAGCCAGGGCAGGTCTCGGATCGCCCACGCGGCTGGACGATCAATGCCACTCCAGAGGAGACACGCCCGCCACGGCAGGCAGTCTTTGTTCTGCGTGAGCCCCTGCGCATTGATCGCCCAACCGAGGTCGTCCTCCAGCTCAAGTTTCTCGGGGGAGCGCTTCCACAGGCGCTGGGACGGTTCCGCTGGTCGGTCACCGGGTCGCCCACTCCGCTTCGCATCGTCGAGGTGACAGCTGGGATGAAGCAGGTGATGGCCAAGCCGGTCGCCGAGCGGACCGAGAAGGAGCAGCAGGACCTTGCGGCACAGTTTCGGGAGGTAACCCCGCTCCTGCGTCGGGAGCGAGAGCGCCGCAAGCAGCTCGAGGAGTCCCTCGCCCGGCTTGGTATCGTCACGGCAATGATTATGCGGGAGAAACCGGGCGTCGCCCGTCCCGCCACCTGGGTCCGCGAGCGAGGGAACTTCTCCAGCCACGGCGAAAAGGTGGAAGCCGGCACACCGGAGGCGCTCCATCCCATGCCGGAGGGGGCTCCGCTCAATCGGCTTGGGATGGCCAAGTGGCTGGTCGACGACCGGAATCCACTCATGGCCCGTGTCGGCGTCAACCGGATGTGGGAGCAGTTCTTCGGGCAGGGAATCGTCGAGACGAGTGAGGATTTTGGATTCCAGTCGGCTGCTCCGAGCCATCCCGAACTGCTCGACTGGTTGGCGATCGAATGGCGTGAACGGCAGTGGCACACCAAGCCACTTCACCGGCTGATCGTCACCTCGGCGACCTATCGCCAAGTGGCCGCCGTCTCTCCGGAGCTGCTGGCCAAGGATCCCGCCAATCGCTGGCTTGGGCGTGGCCCCCGCTTCCGGGTCGAGGCGGAGATGATCCGCGATCTCGCGCTGGCCGCTTCGGGCCTGCTCAGTCGCAAAATTGGAGGGCCGAGCGTCATGCCGCCCCAACCCGAGGGGATCTGGCGTACCCCCTACAATCGCGAGAAATGGAGAACGGCGACCGGCGAGGACCGCTACCGCCGGGGGATCTACACCTTTTTGCGTCGCACGTCGCCCTATCCGGCGATGATCGCCTTCGACGCGACCAGTCGGGAATACTGCACGGTCCGCCGCGTGCGGACGAACACGCCCCTCCAATCACTGGCGCTGCTCAATGACGAGGCGATGCTCGAGATGGCGCGCGGGCTTGCCGACCGGGTCCTCGAGGAAGGGGGAGGTTCGACGCGCGCGCAGCTGC
>JBMUAP010000322.1:0-4343 GCA_049454155.1 Blastocatellia bacterium | reverse complement strand
GCAGCTTCTATGAAGAGCGAACCGGGACCCTCTTCACCGGAGCTTGCGTCGTCGTCTTTGGTACGGTCGTCATTGCGCCTCCAGAGGGGAATATGGTCGACTACCTTGCCTCCCTCCGGCGCTACTTGAGCCTGCCCCGCCTGACAGCGCTGATGCCAGGACACGGCCCGGTGATCGCCAACGCGCGGGAGCGAATCGAGGAGTACCTTGCGCATCGGGTCGAGCGCGAAGCCCAGATCATCGCGCTGCTCTGCGACGGGCAGATGACGATCCCGCATCTCGTTGAAAAGATCTATCGGGAAGTTCCGCCGTCGCTCCACGCGCTCGCGGAGCTCTCTGTCCTGGCCCACCTCGAGAAGCTCGAAGGGGAGGGCCGGGTGAGGCGCAATGGTGGGATGCTTGGACAACCATTTTCTCCTGGAGACGAGCTTCTCTGGGGGCTGATCGAGAGGGGGGCGGCCCTGTCTCCCCCCTCTCTGGACAACTAACTCCCCCTGCCGGTCGTCTGCAGAGGCGTCGAGGGGGGCATTTATTTCTATTGACGAGGAGGAACGGAACGTATGGGACGTGGCGATCAACGATCGAAGCGAGGGAAGATCAGTCGAGGGACGAGCGGCAAGACTCGGACGAATCCGAAGCAGAAGCGGCGCACGCGCCTTGCCAAGCGCATCGCCGCCGCCAAGGCGAGTTGATCAACGAGGGGGGAGCACGCCCAGGGGGTGAGAATCTGGCGAGTCCACCAAGGATTAACGCCAATCACTAAGTCGGTTTCGGGACGACAACCTGGGCTATTCCCCCTCTCTTTCTTCCCTTGTTCGGCACGGCGGCCTGATCGACCTGCAGGCAGGGTGGCGGAGACTGGCCTTTTGGCCATTCGGAGCGGCGCGCCACAGGAGGTCTGTGACGTGATTCTTGTTCTGAACGCTGGCAGCGCAACTCTCAAATTCCAGGTCTTCGGTGTCGAGAGAGGCCAAGTTCATCGACACCTCGGCGGGGTCGTCGAGATTGGGGATACCCCGAGACGGGGAGCGGTGACGATCAGTCGACCGGGCTTCGACTCTGAGAAGCTGACCTGTAGTGTGGAAGATCTATCTTCGGCGCTCGAATGGCTCTTCTCCGCCTTGGAATCGTTTCTGGGAGGGATTCGATTGGGGGCGATCACCGCTGTTGGTCACCGGGTTGTCCACGGGGGAGATCAGTTCACTTCGTCAGTGCTGGTCACCGACGAAGTGATCCGGGAGATCGAGAGGTGCGGGCAGCTCGCTCCCCTCCACAACCCGGACAACCTCCGCGGCATTCTCACCGCAATCTCACGGCTTGGACCCACTGTCCCCCATGTCGCGGTTTTTGACACGGCCTTTCACCAGACCATTCCTGAACGGGCTTGGCGCTATGCCATTCCCCACCAGCTCGCGACCGATCATCGACTTCGCCGGTATGGGTTTCACGGCACCTCTCACCGTTATGTCAGCCAACGATTTTATCAGCGGCATACCGATGGCAAAGGGCCAGGGAAGCTGATCACCCTGCATCTTGGAAACGGCTGCTCTGCCGCGGCAATTGAACAAGGGCGCTCCGTCGATACCTCAATGGGGCTGACCCCACTCGAGGGGTTGGTCATGGGCACCCGGTCGGGGGATCTGGATCCCGCTCTTTACCGCCACCTTGCCGACCAGACCGGACTGGGAGTGAGGGAGATCGAACGGATACTCAATCGGGAATCGGGGCTGCTCGGTGTTTCAGGGCTCAGCGGAGACATGCGTGTCCTCCTGGAGGCCGCCTCCGGCTCCCCGCAGGACGAATCGACACGGCGCGCCGAGCTGGCGATCGAGATCTTTGTCTACCGGGTCCGCAAGTATATCGGTGCCTACTTGGCAGTTCTCGAAGGGGCCGACGCGATCGTTTTCACCGGAGGGATCGGGGAGAATGCACCCGCCATTCGGGCTCGGGTCTGTGCTGGGTTCGAGTGGGCAGGGCTGCGGCTTGACCCCGAAGCCAACCAAGCCGCGAGAGGGGGAGACGCCTGCCTGACCTCTCCTGAATCTTCTCTCGCGGCCTGGGTGATTCCGACCGATGAGGAGCGAATGATCGCCCTGGAAACGTATCAGTTGGTCGCCTCCTCAGGGGCTGAATCCCCAAATGGCCAGCGGGCCGAGCGGTAGGACCAGGCGAGGAAGGAGACGATCCCGATTCCGAGCGCAACGAAGCTGAAGAGGATGATCTCTCCCCCCGAGGTCGAGAAGACGAAGATCCACCCGAGGAGAGCCAGCAGGCTCGGAATCGGGTAGAACCACATCCGGTAGGGGCGTTCCAGATTCGGGGCGTTCCGCCGCAGCAGGGTGACGGCGACGATCTGCCCAATGAACTGAACGATGATGCGGGTCGCGATCAGGACGTCGATGACGATGCCGAGAGGCAGAAAGCTGCAGACGATCGAGATCACTCCGATCGTCAGGAGCGAGACCGAAGGGAACTTTCCTTTGGGGTGTAACCGCCCGAAGACCTTGAAGAAGTAGCCGTCCCGCGCCGCTGCGAAGGGGATGCGCGAATAACCTAGCAGCAGCGCGAAGACCGATCCGAAGGCCGTCCAGAGGATCATGACCGTCAGGACCGAGGCGACCGTTGGACCGTAGACCTTCTCCATCATCAATGAGACGACGAACTGGGAGCCCGGTTTCTCCGCCGCTGGGACAAACTCCCGCCACGGGACGACTCCGATGATCGAGAGGTTGATCAGAATGTAGATCAAGGCGACGGCGACGACGCTGATGATGATCGAGCGGGGAATGGTGCGGCCTGGGTCCTTGACCTCCTCCCCGATGTAGCAGACATCGTAATAGCCGAGATAGTCATAGATCCCCACCCGCGAAGCCGCTCCGAGTCCAAGCAGAAACCCCATCGAGAAGGTGAAGGCTCCGGGAGGGAAGTCAAAAGCGATCTCGGGATTGAAGTGGAGGAGACCAGTCAGGATGACGGCGCCAGTCGTGACCATCGTTCCCACCCAGAGGCTGACCGTGATCTTGCCAATGTGGGTGATCTGTCGGTAGAGCAGGGCGATGTTGAGCAGACCCACCAGAATGACGACCGCTTTTGGACCGTAGGTCGGCATGTCCTTCCAGAGATAGCCAAGGTATGAGGCGAAGCCGATATAGCCCGACGCAATCTCGAGGGGGCCGCTGAGGATGAACTGCCAGATGAAGAGGAACGCCATGAGCCGCCCGAAGGTCTGCCGGCCGAATCCATCGCGCAGGTAGAGGTAGCTGCCGCCAGAGCCCGGCATCGATGCTCCCAGTTCACTCCAGACCATTCCGTCCGGAATGACGATCAGCACCGCGATGACCCAGCCGAGCAGGGCTTGTGGCCCCCCCATCGCCGACATCAGCAGCGGAATGGTGATGAAGGGGCCGATCCCGATCATATTCGACATATTGAGCGCGGTCGCCTGGAGGGGGCCAAAATGGCGAATCAGGTTGGGATCGCTGCTCGATTCGTTCTTGTTCATATCAGTTCTTCCAGGTAGAGACGAGAGAGAAGGTCGGTGAGGATTCGCTCCGTGATCCCCCAGATCGGACCGGCATCTGTTTCATACGCCGGCCATTTCCGGATGACGGAGCCGGCCTGATGGCGGAAAGTCGCCGTGCGGCCTCGCGCCTTGAGGTCGCGGAGTGGGATCCAGAAGGCCGATGCGACCTCGTGATTGAGCGTGACGGTGAACGAACGCGGCGGGCTTGCCACGAATGGAACGATCTCGAGGGGGGGCAGCAGGGGACTCTGCGTCGTCAAAGGCGGGAGCTGCCCAAGGATGAGGCGCCGGTCTCCCTGCTCGCCGAACAGCTCAATGCCCACCTCCTCCCGAGTTTCGCGGGCCGCCGTCATGACCAAATCGAGATCCTCTGAGCCTGCCCGCCCTCCCGGGAGCGCGAGATGCCCTGACCACGGGTCCCCCACCCGCTCCGCCCGTTTGATGATCAGAAGGTCGATGTCTGACGGTCGCTTCCACAAGAGCAGCGTCACGGCAGCCTGGGGAGTTCGCTCCGGCTCAAGTCTGACTTCCGGAATCGACTCCAGTCGAGTCCGGAGCAGGTCGTGCAGGCCCGCTCTGGCCACCGAGGCCGAATCTTGCTTGGTGTGATCGGTCATCGAAATTGAGTAGTCCCGCGGAGATTCCAATCTTGAAACAAACAGCGTCAGATTACTGACACTTCTCTCTCAAGTCAATCTAAGCGGAGTCCGGCCGTGACCTGACTTGGGGCATCCTTCCCCGATTCGTTCGATTGTGATAACTTTGGACTCTCTTCCTCCCTGCAGTCAGCCTTGAAGACAACGTAACTACTCACGGTGAG
>JBMUAP010000321.1:0-4358 GCA_049454155.1 Blastocatellia bacterium | reverse complement strand
CGATCCAGGCCGACGGCGAACGATCGTACCGTTCTGACCGACCGCGACCGCTCCTCCCTCCTCCAGCAGAACAACTCCCTGGAGCGTATTGCCCTGAGGAGATGGGTGCTGCCACGCCCACCAGGAGGCGACCTCCTCCGCCTGCAAGGGAATGGCCAGCAGCACGAAGATCACCCCCCACCAAGCCATGGCATTCCCCCTTCGTGATCCCTCCCTCGGCATCCCTTCTCTCAGTTGATTGACCGTAACTACACACTCTTCGCTCAGCTGCGCGGCATACTCTAGCAGCCACTCCAGCGGGACGCAACAACCGAAACGGACACCGCTGAACCCGTGCCAGTCCCCGAGGGGAGGTCGCGTTGGGACGGCTCATCTCAACGGGTCGCGATGTCGCATCAATGGGCGCGGAAGATGGCGATCGCGGTCCCAGGGGCGAGGACGGCGAGGCGGGAGCGGCTGGTCTGGGAAGTCCTCGAGCGAGCGACGCCGACTCTTCTCGCAGGCATAGTATTGAAGGTAAATTTGATGATCCTCCTCACTCCCGCTGCCGATCAGGTCCAAGTGGTAGGCGTAGCTCGGATCGTCCGGAAAGAGGACGGTAGGTAGACGCAGCAGGTCATCCCAGAGCTCTGTGTAGAGTTCCAGATCGCTGAGATGGTCTGTGTTTTCCAGAAAGCAGCCGACGGAGGCGAGAAAATAGATCACCTCCCAGAGCTTGTCCGGCAATTGGGACTCGTGGAGGAGGGCGGGAGGGGGAAGAGTCACCCCTTCACGCAGCAGCAGATCGAAGAGGACAACCGGCTCTGCCGACTCAAATTCGACGACTCCACGCCAGAAGTCCTCTTCCAATTCCGCAGGGAAGTCGGCGGTCTTTCCCCACAGCATGGCTCCACCGCAGAGGGCGGCCGCTTGGCGACGAAGAGCTTCGATCCGTTGCGCTTGTTCGCCAGATCCCAATGGGACGGGAGGGGAGTGCCCTTCGACGATCTCTTGATGAAGGCTGGGCGGATTCTTCTGATCAGGCGTGCGCGGCACCCCATGAGTTCCCGTCGGATCCCTGTCGAGCGAGGGCGGGGCCGCGCTTCCGCCTCTCTCCTGATCGGGATCTCTTGGCGCCTGGTTTTCGTTCTTGGTGGACATGGCCTCGACCTTTCATTGAATCTCATTCCATCACGCTGATTTTTCATCTCTCAAGATGCTTGAGCCTCGTGAGATTGTTGACTTTGTTGACCCTGATGACGCCCTTGCTTTTTCGATCATTCGATTCCGGGACCGGATCGAGCGATTTCTGTGTTGGCTAGGGTGGGCCGGAGGGAGGGAAAAGTTGTCAACCGCTCTTCAGAAACGAACTTCAGAAACGATCTTCAGAAACGATCTTCAGAAACGATCTTCAGAAAGAAGATGAACTGGCACTCCCCAGAATTCTTCCCGACAACAAGAAAAGACGCCGGTCTTCCCCAACAATTCCCCCACTCCTCAATTTCCTTTGATCGCCTGGGCAAGTAAAAAACGGGGATTCCAAGAGAGGCCGGTGAGGGATACAATTCGTGCACATGAGAGCCAAACATCTTTCTAAAGCAGTGAGGGGTAAAGCAGCGGGAAAAGGGACGGAGCCGCGCATGGCGTTCCTGTCTCTCCTCTGGATTCTGCTGGGACTGGTTGGGATGGGGGGGGAGGGTTGGGCAAGGGACACGGTAGTTCCGATCAGGGCCGGGTACGGAGCGCCGGGACCGTTCGCGAGCGGGCGGGTCGGATTTCCCAGTCCGCTCTTTTCTCAGGAGCAGGTCTATGTCTATCGCCCCCTGGGGATCGAAGGACAGGTCCCGGTAATCTTCTTCTCCCCGGGTTTCAGCAACACCAAACCGGAGGAGTACGGCGCGCTGATCGAGCATATCGTCAGCCAGGGCTACGCCTTGATCTTCTCTCCATTTCAGATCGTTTCGGGAGACCTGACGCTGAATGAGAAGCGGTATGACACGATCTGGCGCGGATTTGAGGAGGCGGTGCGGCGGTATGGAGAGGGCTTCGACCTGGATCGGGTCGGATATGTCGGCCACTCCTATGGGGGGGCGGCGAGTCTGGCGATGTCGCTGCGAGGGACGGCACGGGGGTGGGGCAAGAAGAGCCTGCTGCTCTATGTCATGGCCCCCTGGTACTTCTTCCAGGTCGGGGTTCGCGATTTGGTGACCTTTCCGTCACACGCCAAGCTGGTGGTGCAGGTCTTCGAGGAGGATACGATCTGTGATCATCGGATGGGCAAGGAGATCTTCGATCGGATCAATCTCCCCTCCCGGGAGAAGGACTTTCTGATGCTGCGCAGCGACGAGCGGCAGGGGACACGCCTGGAAGCGTCGCACGGGGTGCCATCGGGGGGAGATCGGTCGGACGCGCTCGACGACTATGGGGTCTACCGGATCTTCGACGCATTGGCGGACTATTCCTTCCAGGGGAATGACGCGGGTCGACGGGTGGCGCTGGGGAATGGGAGCGCGGAGCAGCGATTCATGGGGGTCTGGCCGGATGGGGTTCCGGTCCGGGAGATGTTGGCGGGGGATTGCGTCCCGCTGACGAGACCCTCTTTGACCTTTCTCTTTCCGTACCTGGGAGGGGATCCGAAGGGAATGACGATCGTCTCGGCGGCGAGTCAGCGCCCGGCGGCGTTGGCCCCGGGGGCGATCGTCTCTGCCTGGGGAACGAACTTCTCTGCCTTTCCGTTGGCGAGTGAGACGGGTCCGGTGATGGAGTTGAATGGGACGGTCGTCAAAGTGAAGGATGGGGTCTGCGAGGAACGGATTGCGCCGCTCTTCTTCACTTCACCGACGCAAGTCAACTTCATGATTCCAGAGGGGTCGGTGGCGGGCCTGGGGACGGTCAGCCTGTTCAATGCAGATGGGGGACTTGCGGTGGTGTCACTCCCGATCGAGCCGGTCGCACCTGGACTCTTCAGCGCCAATGGAACGGGAGGGGGGCCAGCATCGGTCACGGTGCTGCGGGTTCCGTCGAGTGGACCGCCCCGCTATGAGACTCCGCTGGAGTACGACTTTGGGCAGGGAGGCTATGTCGCGCTGCCGATCGACCTCTCGAATCCCGGGGAGGCCGTCTATCTGCTGCTCTACGGCACTGGGCTTCGGTATCGCGGCACCCTCAGCGCGGTCTCAGTGACGATTGGCGGAGAGCCGGTCGAGGTCCTCTACGTTGGCCCACAGGGGCAATTTCCAGGGCTGGATCAGATCAATGTACGGCTCCCGGCGCGCCTCGCGGGACGTGGCAACGTCGAGGTCCGACTGAGCGTCGAGGGGCGAATGGCCAATCCGGTCACGGTGCGCTTCCGCTGATCGAGCTTGTCCGCCCGAGGGGGGCCTGGGTCCACTTCCGGTGATCCAAGCAAGGTCAAGAAAGGTCAATCGATCAGGCCATTGCGAAAGGCGAAGCGGACGAGGTCTCCTGCGCTGTGGAGGTTGAGCTTCTCCATGATCCGGCCCCGGTGGGATTCAATGGTGTAGGTGCTCAGGTCCAGCGTCAACGCAATCTCCTTGCTGGTCTTGCCTTCGGCAATCAACTGCAGAACCTCACGTTCTCGACTCGTCAGCAGATCGATCGGATCGGTGACGTGTTTGCGGTAGTCATGGAGGACGGCATCGGAGACCGCTGGGCTGAGATATCCCTGCCCTTGGGCGATGGCGCGAATGGCAGTCAACAGATCCTGGTCCCCCGCCTCTTTGAGGAGATACCCACTGGCCCCTGCGCGCAGGATCTCCCGCACATAGACCGAATCGCGATGCATGCTGAGGGCGAGGATGCGGGTACGGGGGGAGACAGTGACAATGCGGCGGGTGGCTTCGATACCGTTCAGTTCGGGCATGGAGACGTCCATGAGGACGACGTCTGGCTGGAGGCTTTCGGCAAAACTGACGGCTTCGCGTCCGTTGGCGGCCTCACCGACCACTTCGAAGTCTGGCTCGGCGGAGAGGATCATCCGGAATCCCTGCCGAACAACGGCGTGATCGTCGACCAGCAGGATGGTCTTTCTCTTTTCAGACATCACTTGATCAACCTTCCTCCCTATCTTCTCTGTGAGCAGGACGAGCCGGCACGCTGACCGTGACCTGGACTCCGCCATCTGGCTGATTGGCAAGGCTGAATTGCCCGCCGAGCTGCTGGGCACGGGCGCGCATCCCGACCAGTCCAAGGCTGGGGGATTCGAGCCTTCCGGCGATCCGATCCGGCGGCAGCCCCGCGCCGTTATCGGCAATGGTCAGAACGATCCGGTCGGCGGTTTGAGTCAGCTCAAGCCGGGCGCGGGTCGCTCCGGCGTGGCGGGCGATATTGGTCAGCGCCTCTTGGGTGATGCGGTAGAA
>JBMUAP010000320.1:0-4399 GCA_049454155.1 Blastocatellia bacterium | reverse complement strand
CCCCCGGGCCTGGCTCGTCCTCCTCCTGAGCCTGACGGCGGGGCCAGCCGGGGAAGAAGGCGTTGGTGCGGGCGATGTAGTCTTGGTATCCCGGTCGACGATCGACCAGCGAGCGCTCAAGAAGGGGGACGCCGGAAAACCGCCGGAGCAGAAAGGTCATCAGCAGCGGAGAGATCGCCAGGGCAACCGACCACCCGCCCACGGCGATGACCGGGAGGGAGAGTCCCCACCAGATCACGGCGTCGCCAAAATAGTTGGGATGGCGCGTCAGCGCCCAGAACCCACGGTCGAGAATGCGACCACGATTGGCGGGATCGCGAAGAAATCGCGCGAGTTGCCAGTCCCCTCCCGCCTCGAAAGCAAACCCGATCGTCCAGAGGACGACCCCGAGCGTCTCCGCCAGCCCCCACGGGCGTGCCTCTCCCCCGAGTGCCTGCAAGGGCCAGGAGATGACCCAGACGAGCGTCCCCTGAAAGAGGAAGACGACCGGCAGACTGAGCAGGGGGAAGCGGTGACCATAGCGCTGGCGGATCGCCTGGTAGCGTCGATCCTCTCCGTGTCCCCAGTTTCGCCACGTCAGGTAGAGCGACAGGCGCAGCCCCCACAGAACCGTCAGCCCCAAAAAGACGGTGGCCCGTGTTGATGGTTGCGCCAAGCTGGCCCAAATGACCACAGCCACCGCGACAAAGCCCATTCCCCAGAAGCGGTCGACAAGGCTCGCATCGCGTCGCGCCAAGCTGACCCACCAGAGAGCGGTCATCCCGAGCAGCAGGCCGCCCAGCAGCACCAGAGAGAATGACAGACTCACGCTGGCTCCTTTCCGGGGGCAGGGAGCCGATTCTCCAGGCGGCGCAGAAACCGGGCGACTTCGACGACGGAACGAACGTGTGTTCCAGAGCCGATCAACTGCTGACGGTCGTGAGCTTCAATCTCAAACTTGACGAGCCGGCCGGCCACCTCGATGACGGTCGCGCGCGCCCGGACACGCTCTCCAACAGGAGTTGCCGCGAGATGGCGCACATTCACTTCCACACCAACCGAAATATGCCCCTCGGGGAGAAAGCGGACCATCGCCTGTGCCGCCGCCATCTCCATCAGGAGGATCATGGCCGGTGTCCCGAAGACAGCCGGCAATCGTGGGTCGAGCGAGGCAATCGTCCACTCCGCTGGAATCTCCCGCTCCAATTCGATCGTCTCCCCGACCCGCAATCCTTCCAACATCGAGCCCCCTTTCCCATTCCGCCTTCTCCAAGAGCGTTCGTTGTCTGTGACGTTTTCCCCCGGTTCATCCCGCAAACAATCGGTAGAGACGCAGGTGCGTCTGGTCGCGCACGAGAATCTGGTTCCGAAAGATGACCGGATGAGCCCAGATCGCACTCTCTCCCAGATGGAACTGGCGCAGCAGGCGCGGTTGACGGGGATCGGTCGTGGTGATGAAAAGGTCCCCCATCTCGTTGAGAAGGAAGAGCTGGCCGTAGGCGTGATAGAGCGAGGCGTGCTCCCCCTGCCTGGGCTCTCCCGACCAGAGTGCGCGCCCCGTTGCGGCATCGAGACAAAAGAACTGGCCTTTGTTGCGGTGGCTGTGGCCCCAGAGCAGATCTCCCGTGAGAATCGGAGAACTCATATAGATCGAGAACTCCCGATTGTGCCAGACCTGCTCGGTCGTCCACGGCGCGTTCGGACGCTGACTCTCGCGGCGGACCCGAATGGCGGTGACGCCCTTGTAAAGACCGGAGAAGATGATCAGGTCGCGCCAGATGAGCGGGGTGACGATGTTCTGGCGGTAGGCGGTCTCGAAGGGCAGTCTCCACAAAAGCTGGCCCGTCTGCGCCGTCAGCCCGACCAGGAAGCGCTCGGTCTGCGTGATCAGCTGCCGGACGCCGCCGAGATCGGCAAGGATTGGGGAGGCATAGCCCGGACCATCGCCCGCCCAGGCCCACTTCTCCTTTCCCGTCACCGCATCGAGCGCGAGAAGGGCCCCCTTCCCCGTCCCACCGACGTGGAGGTAAAGAACACCAGCGTCAACGAGGGGAGAGGCCGACGTGCCAAAGACGGGAGAGGCGGACGGGAACCGGTCCGCAAAGCGTTTGCGCCAGAGGAGGGTTCCCTTGGCACCGTCATAGCACGAGAGGATGCCGGAGATCCCCAGGGTGTAGAGGCGCCCCTGCGCCAAGAGAGGGGTCGACTTTGGGCCTTTGCCGTGACCCGCCGCGGCTGAATCGACTTGATATGGGGCCGGATACCGATCGGACCAGAGGATCTTCGAGGTGGACTCCTGGATCGCCAGGACCTCCTCCTCTTCGGCGCGACGGGCGTGAACAAAGATGCGACCGCCGACGACGAGGGGCGTGGCATAGCCCGCCCCGACCGGCACAGACCAAAGCGGACGGAGCGGCTCCCCCCACGTCGTGCGAAGAGGGAGCCCCGCGATCTGACCATCCCGAGTCCCCCCACGCCATTGCGGATAGTCCTGAGCCTGGATCCAAGGAATGATCACCAGTGCCCAACCGAGAACCCAGCCCACTCCCCTTCCGCCCGGGTTGTGTCGGCGACGCAGGGTCACTCTTTGCTCAGTCACGGGTTCGTTCATTCGCTCAACTCCTTGAGGATCCTGGCCGCAGTTGTCGCGGTTCCGAAGAAGGGCCTCGTTTACAAGAAAGGAAGAGAGTGCCCAGCACCGCCTGCCCCTTTCCAGGAAGACCAGCGCTCACTGTAACAAAATCGGCTTCGATCAAAAAGGGATTGGTTGGAAGAGAGAGGCTGAGATGGTGGGGCGAGGAGCCCGCTCCGGTCTCCTCACCCTACTCGCCCCGCAGGGCAGCGAGGAGCGGTGACCGCGCAAGAGCCCGCAGGGCGAGCAGAGACGCGAGCATCCCCGTGACGAGGACAGCGAGGAGGAGAAAGACGAGCGTGCTCCCGACCAGGTGCCCACCGCGCTGAGAGAGAGCCGGCCCGATCGCGACCGCCGCGGAGAGGCATCCGATGAGCAACCCAACGCTCAACAGCAAGAGGTTCTCCGCCAAGACCTGCAGCGAGAGATGCCACTGCCGGTACCCCACCGCCCGCATCAGCGCCAGCTCTGCACGGCGCTCGAGGACATTTCGCAGCAGGACAATCGCCAATCCGACAGTCCCGAGCAGCAGACCCAAGCCGCCCAGCGTCTGGAAGGTCGAGAGATAGGTATTCTCGACCTCATGAAAGCGGGCGAGCTTTTCAGCCGCGCTGACCGCATCGAAGCCGTAATCGGCGAGCCGCTCTTCCAGGAAAGCGGCCACCGGAGTCAGCTGGGCCGGGGGGAGGTCGACCGCAAACCAGCGATAGCCAACCTCTGCCGGAAAGAGCCGTAGAAAGTCATCCTCCGCCATGAGCAGCTCCCCCTGGAAGAGGCTGTCGGCCAGCGCGGCAACGATTTGCAGGCGAACAGGTTGCCCGTCACCAGCGATCAGCTCCAGCTCCTCCCCGACCTTCCGATGGAGAACATAGGCGAGCGAATTGGCGTCGGCAATCACCGGCACCACGGAAGGCTCCCCCTCCCGCACGGGGGAGGGGCTCCGCCGCAGCAGCTCCCATGGATTGGCCCGTTCCGCCTCTGTCTCCGCCAACGTGGTACCAAACGAGAACCTTCCCTCCTGAATGAAGGTGGAGGGAAGACCTAGAATGCGGGGCTTGCGGGGCTGATAGAGATTGAGGCAGCTCGTATCTTCCCCGGCACGCAGGCGAAACCGGGTGATCCGGCTGCCATCAAGGACGGGGCTCTCAAGCCCCAATTCGGCCCGCCCCTCGGGAAGATCCGGGTGATGAACAATCGGGAGCTGGCTTTCAGCAACCAGCCCGAAGCCGCCAGTCCCGGATTGGCGATTCTCTGGAGAGGCTGGAGCCCCCCGGCGAAAGGCTTCGACAGAGACGAGGAGGAAGGTGGCCGCCGCGATCAGGGCGACACAGAGCAGACTCCGCGGTGGGCGCCGAGTCGCGTTGCGCACCCCAAGGGCAAACATCGGATGCTCTCCCAATCCGCTCCGTCCCACGCCCCGCTCTTGACGATACAACCAACGCGACCAGCTGAGCAGGAGAATCAGGAGGAGAAGCGTCCCCACCCCGAAGAATCCAGCCGCCGGGTCGAGCCCCTTCCAGATCACTCCGAGCAGCAGCCCAGCCGCCACCAGCATCAGCAGGACGGAGAACCAGTTGCGCCGATGGAGGGGGACCCTCGCCAGCTGACCTGGGCTGGTCGCAGGTTCCACCAAACTTCCTGCCAGCAGACGACGCGGCGAACTGCGGCTCAAGGAACGGAGCGTGAGCGCAATGGCGACGAGGGCCATCCCCACGCCTGCCAGCCCACCCACCACCAGCGATCCCGGCTCGACGTGGAGCTGGAGAAGCGAAGTGCCGCCCGCCCCCC
>JBMUAP010000319.1:0-4400 GCA_049454155.1 Blastocatellia bacterium | reverse complement strand
AAGACGGTCTTGCCCTGGTCAATATCGATCGAACCGGGCAGGCCCACACCGATCCCCCCGATCTCGGCCTGAGGGATCCCCGCATCCTGGGCAATCTGGCTGACCAACCGGGCCATATTGGCAATGACGGCGTCGTGGCCCTCCCGGGAGTGGGTTGGCGTCGACTGGACGGCGCTGATCTCCCCACTCTCTGTATCGACCAACCCCGCCTTGATGTTGGTGCCCCCCAGGTCAATTCCGATATATTTAATCTTCTCTGTCATACTCCCGCTCGACCACCGTCCTCAATATTACCCCCCGACCGCACCTCTCTGGAGAGAGAGCCCGTGGCAGGAAGGGGCTGATTGTGACCGATCTCACGGGCTAATGGCAAGCAAGGCCGCCGGACCAGGGGGAAATTGATCCAGAAGAGGGCCGGAAAGCACCCCTCTCCGACTCGCCTTCCGGCCTTGCGTCGGGTACAATCGCAACGCTTTTTCGGCAAGATATCAACAAGAAGACAAGGGACCAGGGAGCGGGAATCGACCATGAACCTGAAACTACGTGTGCAACTTTCGGCAATGATGTTCGTGCAGTTCTTCGTCTGGGGATCGTGGTATGTCACCGCCCCGAACTACCTCGGAACGATCGGCTTTGGCGCCAACGATTTCGGTTGGACCTATTCGGTCGGGCCGATCGCGAGCATGATCTCCCCGTTCTTTGTGGGAATGATTGCGGATCGCTTCTTCCCCGCGCAGCGGGTCCTGGCGGCGCTCCACCTGTTGGGCGGCGCGATCATCCTCTACGCCACGACGCAGATGACGTCCCAGGCGACCCCGGACGCGATCAACCTCACCCTCTTCGGATACACGCTGACCTACTTCCCGACGCTCGCCCTGACCAACACCTTGGCGATGAAGAACATGTCCGACTCGGAGAAGGAGTTTCCGGCGATTCGTGTCTGGGGAACGATCGGGTGGATCGCCGCCGGGCTGGCCCTGACCTTCCTCGGCTGGGAGAAGAACATCACGATGTTCTACCTGACCTCAGGCAGCGCGATCGGGCTCGGGCTCTAAAGCCTGACGCTCGCGCACACGCCCCCCGTCCGGGAAGGCAAAGTGACGGCCAAACAACTGCTGGGGCTCGACGCGCTCGCTCTGCTCAAAGATCGATCCTACCTCATCTTCATGGCAGCCTCGTTCCTCGTCTGCATCCCGCTCGCCTTTTACTACCAGATCACCAGCCGGATGGTCGAGATGACTGGCCTGCCGATTGGACAGACGATGTCCTACGGGCAGATGTCGGAGATCTTCTTCATGCTGGTCATGCCCTTCTTCTTTGCCCGGCTGGGAGTCAAGTGGATGCTTGGGGTAGGGATGTTGGCCTGGGTCGTCCGCTATGCCCTCTTCTCGTTTGGCGCACCGGACGAAGTCCGCTGGATGATCATCGTCGGCATCGTCCTCCACGGGATCTGCTATGACTTCTTCTTTGTGACGGGGCAGATCTATACGGATCAGGTCGCCCCGAACCGGATCCGTGCCCAGGCGCAAGGCCTGCTCGTGCTCTTCACCCTCGGATTGGGAATGGCCATCGGGGCCAAGATCGCGGGGGTCATCGAAGCGCAACACACAACGGTCAATTCCCAAAAGGCCGGAGCGCGCGTCGCCTCCCTCAGCGCCGAGATCGAACAATTGCAGAAGTCCCTCGCGGGGGCTCCTGCCGAACAGCGTGGAGCCCTCGAGGAGCAGATCGCCAGCCGGACTGCGGCGAAAGACGTCTCGCGAAAAGAGGAACTCCAGGCGATTGAGTGGATGCCCCTCTGGGGCAAGCCCGCCCTCTTCGCCGTCGGCATTCTGCTCCTCTTCTTGCTCTTCTTTCGTCCGCCCTCCCGGGGACCAGACGGCTCCCCGGCAGCGGCCACGGGGGATTGAACCACCTCCCGCCTTACCAGCAACACCTTGATGAACTTGTGGAGAAGGAAGAATGATGAACCGAATGATCGAATGGAGAGCGCCCCTTGGGGTACTTTGCCTCCTCTTCCTGGCTGGATGCTCAAGCCAGCCCAAAGAGGAGACACCACGTCCGGAGACGGTCCCAATGCGACCCAGCGGGGAGAGCCCCTCTTCCTCCGGCGTGGCGATTGGGCATGACGCGGCCTCCCCCAGTGCTCCGAGTGGCAACGCCGTTAATCGGCCCGCCGGCAAGGCGCTCCAGTGGACCGCCCCATCGGGATGGCAAGTCGGTCCTGAGCGAGCGATGCGCGCCGCCACCTACCTCATTCCCGCGAGCGGTGGAGACAAGGACGGTGCCGAATGCGCCATTTTTCTCAATATCGGCGGTGGGGTACAAGCCAATATCGACCGCTGGATCGGCCAGTTCACGCAATCGGATGGGAGCCCCTCCGCCGCCAAGGCACGACAGCAACGGGAGACCATCAACGGCTACGCGGTGACCACCGTCGACCTCACTGGCATCTATAACCCCGGTGGAATGGCGATGGGACTGCCGCAACCCGCCACCCCCAGACCGGGCTATCGCCTGCTCGGCGCCATCGTCGAGAGTGCGGCCGGGGAGGTCTTCTTCAAGATGACCGGTCCGGAGAAGACCATGGCCACCGCCCAGAAACAGTTCCGCACCCTCCTCGAGTCGATCGAGTAGGGCGATTCCGGTCAGCTCTCTCCCGGGGAGCGGGTCTGCCTGGCCTGCTCCCCGGAGGACCTAACCCGCCAAGCTAGGATGGCTTCCTTGACCACGCCTCCTGGGCCCGTTGGTGAATCGTTCGCTGCGTGCAATTGCCCCACCAGATGGCCAAGACCAGACAGAACATCAGCGGCAAGACAAACAATGGACGATCCAGGAAGTAGCCGACGTAGCGCACCACCAATGCCGGCAGCAGGTACGTTCCCATCAGTTCCCAGACCGCACTGACCCACTCGTTGAACCGCTCGAAGCTGGCAAAGAATCGATAGAGGTGACCGTTGACCTCGTGAAGCGGAGCGAGAACCTCAACCCCCTTCCCCCCTTGGTCCATCAACCATCGCTCGAATCGTGAGAAGAACGGCATCGACACCAGCGCCCCCACGGAGAAGAGCCCCAGCCGTTGTGCCTGAATCCGCTTCGAGATGAGCGAGTTCACCCTCCCGGGAATCTCCCCAGCAATCGACCGCAAATGCTCGAGATCAGGAGGATCAGCGGCCTGCCTCTGCGCCGGAACGATCGTGAAGTGTGGTGGCAGGACGATCGGGGCATAGCCTTCCGATTGCTGCTCAATTCGCTGGAAGACCGAGTAGTGAATCTTGGGATCACCACTATCGCTCGGCAGTTGACGGGGAGTGTAGACGTAGATCCGGCCCAATCCACGACGTGAATCGTACATCTTGCCGTGTGGGTTGGCCGCCGCTCTCGCTCGTTCCACCTCGGCAGCGCTGAAATGGAGACCAGCAGCCGCTGCCTCCTCGATCATCCAGAGGAGGGAGGTCAGGGACATCCCATCGTCCGGGTAGCTCCCCCCCACATTCGAGTGCATCCCGGCAAACCAGACCTGCGAGATCCGCTCGGAATCCCCTTCCCCCTTCTCGTCCCAAATCTCCGGGTGGAAGGAGCGACGCTCATCGTCGAGAGCCAGTGCGTGGCACGCCCGCTCCACGTATGGCGTCAGCCGGTGATCGGCAAACCGCACCGGGTAGAACTTGTCGATCAACCAGACCGTGTAGCGATTTCCCCCATAGGCCGAGACGGTATCCCAAAGACCGACGAACCGAATCTTGCGCTCTTCATTCAGTCGAATGACCGGGAGTGTACTCTTGCAAGTAAGCCCAAGCCACTTCCTCACCTTGAGAAAGAAGGGCGTGAGAGGGCCCCTTTCATCCGATTGACAATGGCGCCTTTCGAGATAGGCCCAGTAGGCCTGCTTGGCAAGTTTGCGCCGTTCGATCTCTGTTTTGGCCTGGACAATTCCTTGGTTGGCGATCAGGCCGACGAGTACTCGGATCGTAAAGGCCCCCCGGCTGAAGCCAAAGGCATAGATCTGATCTCCCTCTTGATAGTGGCGGCTGAGAAAGCAGTAGAGATCGAGCACGTTCCGTTTGAGGCCATATCCAAAGGCCCCGCCCAGCGCGGCCAGAAACCCGAGCGAGGAGGTCCCAACTCCATCATCGTGATAGGGGAGCTGCGCCGGCTTGCCCGGATCCGGGTTGAGATCGAGCGCCTGGTAGAGCCGCCAGACATTGGTCTTGAAGAGCTTATTGGCACTGTTGCCAGTACCATCCGAAAAGAGCACGATATTCTTGGGCATGGGACAGCCTCCTGAGGGGGAACAGCGATGGAGCAGAGAATCTCGTGCCTCCAGCTGCTCAAGGCACCGAGGGTACGGGAGACGACCGCAGCCGAACTGTGCCTTAGATCGAATGGGAAGGCAAGCA
>JBMUAP010000318.1:0-4412 GCA_049454155.1 Blastocatellia bacterium | reverse complement strand
ACGACATTGCCATGGGGATCACCGACGTCATCCGCGGGCAGGACCATCTCTTCAACACCCACAAACAGATTCTGCTCTATCGTGCGCTCGGTCAGCCCATTCCCCGCTTTGCGCACTTGCCGCTGATTCTGGCCCCCGGCAAAGAGAAGCTCTCGAAACGCAAGCACGGCGAAATTGTCAGCCTGACGACCTATCGGGATCGAGGGTTCCTTCCCGAAGCGATCCTCAATTTTTTGGCTCTGCTCGGGTGGTCTCCGGAGAGCAGCGAGTTCAAGGATCGCGAAATCTTCTCCCGCGACGAGCTGGTGCAGATCTTCTCGCTCGAACGGATCCACAAGTCGAACGCGATCTTCAATTTTGTCGAGGGGGACGCGCGGCAGTGGACCGACCAGAAGGCGCTCTGGATGAATGGTGAGTACATCAAGTCGCTGCCGCTCGACCGGATCGTTCCGCTCGTCGCGGCGGAGTTACAACACGCCGGGATCTGGCGGGAGGGGTTCGCGGCGGCGGAGGCCAGTTGGTTTGCGGCGACGGTCGATCTGCTCCGGGAGCGGTACCGGACGCTGACGGACTTTGCGACGCTCGGGCGTCCCTACTGGGTGGAGGATGTCGACTTTCCGTTCGAGGAGCCAGCCGTCGAGAAGAATCTGCGCAAGGATCCGGCACTGCGTACTCTCCTCCCGGTCTTGGCCGATCGGCTGAGTGCCCTCGAGTCCTTTACTCACACGACGACGGAAGAGGCACTCCGCCAGCTGGCCAACGAAGCAGGAGTCAAGGCGGGCCTGCTCATCAACGGGGCGCGAACGGCACTGACCGGACAAGCCGTCGGGCCGGGGATCTTTGAGGTTCTGGTCGCGATTGGGCAGACCCGTACGGATCAACGGCAGCGCCATGCGGTGTCACTCCTCTGATCTCCTTGGCTCCCCGGGCTCAGCCGCCACCGGGAGCAGGGAAACGAAGGAGCGACCATAGGATCCACGTCAAGGGACCCACGTCAAGGGACCCACATCAAAAGAATCTATGAGCTGGTTCGGGTTCTCATCCAGTTGGATTCGATTGGCGGTTCGCGTCTCCTTCCTGGTGGGAGGGCTGGGCGGGGTGCCCCTCTCCGAGGGGGCCTCGACGACTCTCGCCGAGACGCTCCCCATCCGTCGCTATTCGACCTCGGCCGGTCTTGCCCAGAACTACGTTCATCGAGTCGTGGTCGATCCGCGAGGGTTCATCTGGATCTGCACGAATGAGGGATTCTCACGGTTTGATGGCTATGGATTCACCAATTTTGGGATCGAGGATGGGCTGCCCAGTCGCAATGTCCGGGATCTGTTGATCACTTCGACGGGCGACTATTGGGTTGCCACCTCCGTGGGGTTGGTCCGCTTCGATCCGTCAGGGGTGTCGGATCAATATGCCAAGGTTCCCCTCGTGCGGGAGCGCAAGCCGATGTTCACCGTCTACCAGCTTCCGATCTCGGGGGCGACCTTGCAAGTGTCGTCTCTGGTCGAAGGGAAGGCGGGAGAGATCTGGTGTGGCACCTCGCAGGGACTCTTTCGTCTCGTACGCAACGGCCAGGAATGGCACCCTTCCCGCACCGCCTTCTTCTCCCAGGCGGTCGGGGAATACTATATCCGCTCACTCCTCGCCCACTCCTCCGGGGATGTTTGGCTCGGTCTCTCGGAGGGAATGGTTCGCTACCGTCCGCAGCGTGACCAAGTGGAGCGCTACGGGAAGCTGGACGGGCTTCCCGATATGCACGTCTCGACGATCGAGCTGGATCGAAATGGCCGCCTCTGGGCGGGAACAGGTCGTGGGCTTCTCGAGCTCGATCCCGCCGTTCCACCCAATGGGTCGAAGCTCTCCCGGTTGCTCTATCCATATGCCACACCGGGAGGATTTGTTCGCCGTGTGCTGTCTGAGAGGGAAGGATTGCCCGGCAGCAGTATCCGGGACCTTTGGCAGGCTTCCGATGGGACCTTCTGGTTGGCCACCGACCGGGGGTTGGCCCGGCTGAGGGTCGATTCCACGGGAGGTGTGACCTCGCTCGATGGCTTCACCACCGATAATGGCCTGAACGACTACTTCCTGACCAATCTGGTCGGGAGTCCCGATGGCAACCTCTGGATGGGCAGCGCCAACGCAGGGTTGATGAAACTGGCCTTGCACGGGTTCACGTCGTACAGCTTTCGAGAAGGGCTCGCCGCCGTGTTTTCGGTTACATCAACTGTTGAAGGCACGCCGCTGATCGGTGGTTACGTCCCGCTCCCCCACCTGCTGGCCACGCAGTCAGAGGCGACGCTCGGCAAAGGAGATCCCGCCTATCTGCAGTGGCGGCTCGGTCAGTTGCAAGCGGAACGCTTTCGATGGGTACGGCCAAATGTTCCCTCTGGCGTCTACTTTTCCAATCAACGGAATCAGTCGAGCTTCCAGGATCGATCGGGAGAGTGGTGGGTTGCCACTGAACAGGGGCTCTACCGGTTTGGGCCCCTTCGCCGTTTCGAGGAGCTGGCTACCGTCCGGCCTCGTGCGGTCTATACTACCCGGGATGGGCTGCGCCACAATCAGGTAACCCGGCTCTTCGAGGATGCCCGAGGGGATCTCTGGATTACGACGGTCGATGGACAGCGCTTCGGACTGGATCGGTGGAAGAGGGCTGATGACCGGATCGAATCGGTCTCTCACGTCGCGGGCCGGTCGCTTCTGGACGAACGCGAGGCCACCTCTTTTGCGGAAGATGGGTCAGGTACGCTCTGGATCGGACTGAGCCACTCGCTGCAGCCAGGGGGACTTGCCGCCTACCGCGCAGGTCACCTCAAAGTTCTCGATGCGCTGCCAGGGGCCCCACGGAGTAGCCTCCAGGATCTTCTGGTCGATCGGGCCGGTCGCCTCTGGATCGCCTCGACGACGCAGGGGGTGATCCGGGTCGATACCCCCGCAGCAGAGATCCCCACCTTTCGATATTACGATCGAGACAATGGGCTCGCCAGCAATCGCGTCACCAGCCTGGCGGAGGACCGGTATGGGCGCATCTACTGCGGCACAGGTCGCGGAGTCGAACAGATCAATCCCCAAACCCAGCTCATTCGCCATTTTACAGAGTTGGAGGGACTGGTGCTGGGGAACGTCGACGACATTCATCGAGACTCGCGGGGTGATCTCTGGGTTGCTACCACCTTGGGGCTCTCCCGATGGACGCCCTTGCCCGAGCCACCTTCAGATCCGCCCTCGGTCTTTGTCGATCAGATCCGCTATCAGGGACAGCCCTATCCGATCTCCGTCCTCGGAGAACAGGCAGTAGTTCTTCCGACGTTGCCGAGCCGCGACCATCGGTTGGAGGTGGAATATCTCGGCCTGAACTTTCAGGTCGGTGAGCAGTTGCGCTATCAGGCTTGGCTGGAAGGGGCCGAGCCTGGCTGGATCGATCGAGGGACCCAACGCACCCTCTCCTATGCCAATCTGGCTCCAGGGGACTACCGCCTCCATCTGCGAGCCATCAACGTCCGCGGGGAGGTCAGCCCCCAACCGGCGACGGTCACCTTCGCCATCTCCCCTCCCTTCTGGATGCAGGGATGGTTCTTCTTGCTCTGCGCGATCGTGATCTTCTCCGCCGGGGTGGCCATTCAGTACTATCGAGCCCGCCAAGTACTTCGCATGGAGCAGCTCCGGTTGCAGATTTCGACCGATCTGCACGACGAGGTCGGGACGAGCCTCTCGCAGATCGCGATTGTCAGCGAAGTCGCCCGCCAGCAGTTACGGCGACTTGACGGTCAGACGGTGGTGCCCCTCCTCGCCCAATTGGAGAAGGTCGCCGAGACCTCCCGCCGCGCAATCGACTCGATGTCCGATATCGTCTGGTCGATCAACCCGGAGCGGGACTCGCTGCAGGATCTTGTCCAACGGATGCGCCGGTTTGCCAGTGAAACTCTGACCATCGCCGGGATTCGCCTCCGCTTCGAAGCGACTGAAAATGATCTTCCTCTCAAGGTCGAGTGCCGTCGCAATCTCTTTCTTCTATTCAAGGAGGCGATTCACAATGTCGTCCGGCATAGCCGGGCGACAGAGGTTCGCGTCCGGGTCAGCCTCAACGCTCAGCACCTGACCCTCGAGGTCGAAGACAATGGGGTGGGCTTTGACCCTGCTGCTCTGTCCTCTCCCCTGCAACACGGACAAGGCCTTTCCAGCCTGGAACGGCGTGCGAGCGCCATCGGGGCGACGCTCACCCTCACCTCTCCTCCCGGCGCGGGGACCTCTCTTCGCCTCCGCCTTCTTCTTCCCTGAGACAGTCTTCTCTCTCCTACCTGAATAGGTAGTAGACGAAGGGCATTTCTTCAGGTAAAGTTCGCTTGCAATTTAGTGGGAATAGAGAATGACTTAATGCAGAGCGCTAGTCGTGGAGGTCTAACCTCCGAGTCTGGATG
>JBMUAP010000317.1:0-4414 GCA_049454155.1 Blastocatellia bacterium | reverse complement strand
ATGGTGAGGGGAATCCGGAAAGTGCTGGGTCTCCAGGCAGAACCCGGACCGGCGAGAATATGTCTGCCCCTGCTTCCCGACAATGCTCCCATCGAGAAAGTTTCCCGTATAGAACTGCAGTCCTGGCTCTGTCGTCAAAACCTCCAACCGACGTCCCGAGACCGGCTCGTCGACCTGTGCGGCTAGCCCGAGAATGCCGGGTGCGTGCTTGAGTACGAAGTTATGATCGTACCCTTTGCCATAGACGAGTTGAGGGTCCGGCTCCTCGATCCGTTCTCCGATCCGATGAGGAGATTGGAAGTCGAAGGGGGTACCTGCCACTGAACGTACCTCCCCGGTCGGAATCAGGCGGTCGTCAATCGGGGTGAAGTGGTCGGCGTGGAGTGCTACTTCATGATCCAGAACCGTTCCGCCCCCAGCCAGATTGAAGTAGGAGTGGTTGGTGAGATTGAGGATCGTGGTTCGATCCGTGGTTGCCTGGTAGTTGACACGCAGCTCTTGTGCCTCTGTCAGCTGGTAGGTGACGACGACATCGAGGGCACCAGGATACCCCTCGTCCCCATCCGGGCTATGGTGGTGCAACACCAGTGACCCTGGATCTGAACGGGTCCCTTCGATCATGCGGGCTTGCCAGAGTTGCTTGTCGAAGCCAACTCGCCCCCCGTGAAGAGCGTTCTCACCATTGTTGGCGGCCAGGGGATACTCAATCCCTCCAAGGGTAAATTTGGCCCCACCAATCCGATTGGCATACCGGCCCACCAACGCGCCCAGGTAAGGGCTCTTGCGGAGATAACCTGCCAAGTCATCGTACCCAAGCACCACATCGCCCAGCTTTCCCTGTCGATCTGGAACCAGACAGGAGAGAACGATCCCGCCATAGTTGGTGATGCGAAGCACCATCCCGGCACGATTCTCCAAGGTGTAGACGTCGGCAATCCTTCCATCCGGGAGGGCACCGAATGGATCTTGCTTGATCGGGAGGCTCATCGTCTTATCTCCATCTGATTGGCCATGAATCTTTTTTGGGCTCCTGCCCCATCCCGACCACCCCTGATCCGGGCAGCTCGAATGGGCGCAGCAGTTGCATCCATCAACGAAAAGGGATTCCAACCTTCATTCGCCGCTGAAAGAGGCCAGAAAGCGCACCCTTTGAGAAGTCAGCACCGATCGATCATTTTCGGTGATGACTGCTGTGTTGATCGGCGGTCTTGGCCAATCGGTTGAAGCGGGGACACGGCACCCCCTCCCCCGAGCCAGCCAAGGCACTCCCGAAAGTTGAAGATCGGAATTTGCAGCCCTGGCAGTCTAAACTGTCACGTCGCGATCTCCAACCAATCACTCAACACAAGTGCAAGGCTAAGCCGTCTCCGGTGACGATCTGGCGGAACCTGTCAGGGTCGCCTTTGCGGAAAATGTGTGCTACTTTTCAGCTCTCTTTTGCTTGACAATCGATCAACCGAATTATTTTGACCAGGATCATTCCGATGAAAGAAGTTCTGCAACGTTCCATCAACTCTTTGTCCGTTCTTTTGCTCCTTGCTTCCGCGATTCAGGCGCAGGTTCCCTCCCCAACGACTCCACCTGACCCCGAGACTGTTGAGGGACTACGAACTCTCCTCGACCGCGCGAATCGACGGTTAGAGGATTGGGCGCAGTTGAATCGCTACCGCGAGGCCAATGAACAAGTCCCTCCTGCCCAAAAGGGAGAGGAACGGGTAGTCTTTTACGGGGATTCGATTACCGACAGCTGGAAACTGACGGAATACTTTCCTGGTAGACCGTATATCAATCGAGGAATCAGCGGCCAAACAACGCCTCAGATGTTGGTGCGCTTGCGCCCTGATGTCATTGCCCACTCACCACGCCTACTGATTCTCCTGGCCGGTACCAATGATCTGGCTGGCAATACGGGCCCGATGACCCTTGAGATGATCCAGCACAACTATGCTTCAATCGCGGAGCTCGCGCGCGCCAACGGGATCAAGGTGATCTTCTCCTCGATCCTTCCCATTCACGATTACGGGCCACGCAAAGTCTCCGAGAATCGCCCCCCCGAAGAGATCCTTAAGCTGAACGAATGGCTTCGCAACTACTGCCGAACCGCAGGACATCACTATCTCGACTATCACAGTCGGATGATCGATGAGAAGGGGATGCTCAAGGCAGAGCTGGCCAATGACGGCCTCCATCCGAACGCGGAGGGCTACAAGATCATGGCGTCCCTCGCCGAAGCTGCGATTCAGGCCGTTCTTCGTAAGAGGTGAGGTTTCTTGGCCGCTCTCTCAGAGACGGGCGATCTGATGCCGTTGCCAGATTTCACCGGTCGACGGCGTCAAAAGCTGGCCGCTGCGACCCGCTCCGCCTCTTCAATTGCGAGGGCAAGGGCCTTCTGTTCTGCGCGGTCGGTCAGACGGGGAGCGATGGAGCGAAGGTCGGGGAGGTGGCTGGAAGCACCTTCCTTCGCCTTCTTGAGTGCCTTTTTCAGCAAGGGATTGCGCGGATCCAGGTTGAGGGCATCGTCGAGCTTCTCTTCCAGCTCTTCCAGGATTCGTAGATAATCCCGCAGCAGCTCCAGCTGGCTACCGGTCGGCAGTGGGCCCCACAGTTCCTCTTCTTTCTTCTTCTGTTTTGCTTGAGGATTGGTGAGCACGAGCAGGCGTCTTTCTGCTGCTCGTAGAAACACCTCGACGCGAAGGTCGAGCTCTTGATACTCACGGACAAGGGCAACTTCCTTCTCCGTCAAATGGTCCCGTTTGGACTGTGTCTGCTCTCTACCTGACCCAGTCGCATTAAGGAGAAGGATGAGGCAGAGTCCTCTCCCGGCTCGCTTCGTCCACTGGCTCATTTGCGCCTCCCCTTTCCTTCCCGAATCTGCTTGCGCAAACTCGGCAAGCGCAGTTGGACCTTCTCAATCTCGAGTTGGTTGTTCTTCGTTGCCCGCTGCAAAAACTGCTCGTACGTTTCAAGTGCCTCTTGGTAGGCCTCCAAACGATCCTGACAGATCGCCAGAAAATAGAGCGTGACTGGAACTCGTGTGGAGTCGGCCTGGTGGGCCAGAATCCAGCGAAACTCTTCCAGTGCCCCGGCAAAGTCGTTCAGTTCAAAGAGAGCGGTTCCGAGGTTGGTGTGCGCATAGTAGATCTTCTCATCCGATGGATTCATCTGGAGCGCTTGGCGAAGAACGGGAACGGCCTCTGCCATTCGGCGCAACCGGACAAGTGCACTGCCGAGACCGATCCGGTGGCTGACGCGCTCCGGCTCCAGGCGAATCGCGGCAAGGTAGAGCGTCAGGGCCCGCTCGGGCTCAGCGGCTACCAACAGATCGGCCAGTTGTGCCAGGAGGTCTGGCCGATTTGGCTCTGCTTTGATCAATGTCTCCAGCTCCCCAACCGCTTCAGAACCACGCTCAAGTTCGATCAGGAGCGTGGCTACCGCCATCCGTGCTTGCCGATTCGTGCTCTCTTTGCTGAGCACCTGACGGTACTGATCGAGTGCCTCCTCCCGGTCACGATTTTGCCATAAGGCCCAGGCAAGTCGTTGGCGTGCCTCCAGATCTTCTGATCTCGAGACAACCTCTCGCAGATCAGTGATCGCTCGGGGAAACTCCTTGCGCTGTAACCAGAGGTCAGCCCGTCGTCGAATGAGGAGAGGAGCTTGGTCTGGGTTGAGTTCAATTGCCTTAGCGAGAATCTGTACCCCTTCCGCTTCCTGACCTGCCTCGATCAGGGCCAATCCGAGGATTGACCAGGCCGGGGAAACATTGACTTGCCCATTCCCAATCGACTCCTTCGCCAAGCGAATCGCCTCTTGCCAAGCCCCCCCAGCAAATGCCATCTCCGCCATCCCGAGGTGAACTTCGCTGGGTGGCGCCCCACAGGAGAGGGCGCGCTGATAGGCGCCTGCCGCCTCCTCTCGATTGCCTTCCCGTCTCCACACTTGAGCAAGCGTCAGCGCAACTTTCATCAATACCGGGCGGATCTCTGCCCCCTCCGGACGTTCGAGCATTGGTGATAATCTGGATTCAACTTTCGTCAGCGAGGCCCGTGCGGATACCAGCTCATTTAGGGCAAACCAAGCCATTCCGCGCTGGTACTCTGCTTGCCAAAGCGTCTCATCAAGCTGCAGCGCTTCGCCATACAGTTCTACCGCTCGTCGGAGATCCCCTGCTTCGTGTGCATTTTGCCCTGCCTCATACCGCTCTTCTGCCTGCCGCAGACTATCAACTGCTTTCTCCTGCGCTTCGATGATTCCCACCATAGCGATGAGCACGCACCCCACAGACAATCCCCATCGACTTGCATTCCGACAGAACTTCATTCTCATTCCTCCTCACCGACACAGTCTACCTCTTCCTTCCTCGCACATGCAAAAAAGCCGCTCCAAGGAATTCCTTGGAGCGGCTTCTTCGTCAAAT